>NZ_JBKFGF010000089.1:0-12054 GCF_051233485.1 Massilia sp. LXY-6 | reverse complement strand
GTATTCCGGCGCAGAACATCGTGGCCGGCGACGACCACGGCAACATCGGCTGGATCGTCGGCGGCGCGCTGCCGCGCCGCGAGGCCGGCGGGCGCGGACTGGCGGTGTCCTTCCCCTTGGATGACAATGGGGCCGCGCCGACCTGGCGCTCGTTGCTGCTGCCGGGCGAGCATCCGCGCGTGGTGAACCCGCCGGGCGGCCAGCTGGTCACCGCCAACAACCGCCAGCTGGCGGGGCCGGAGGCGCAAATGCTGGGCGACGGCGGTTTCGACATCGGCGCGCGTGCGCGCCAGCTCGGCGGCGGCTTGCGCCAGCTGGGCGACAAGCTCGAGGTGCCCGCGGTGTTCCGCGCCGCGCTCGACGACCGCGCCCTGTACGTGCAGGACTGGCGCGACCGCCTGCTGGCGCTGCTCGACGAGCGCGCCGTCGCCGGCCATCCGGATCGCGCCGAATTCCGGCGCCTGTTGAAGGAGAGCTGGGACGGCCATGCCAGCACCGCATCGAGCGGCTACCGCCTGGCGCAGCAGTTCCGCTGGTCGCTGTACGAATTGCTGTTCGCCGGCGCCAACGCCGAGATGGAAAAGCTGGACCCGAAGGCGAATATGGCGGTCGCCACCTCGCGCTGGCCGGTCGCGCTGGTGCGCCTGCTCGACGCGCGTCCGGCGGCCTGGCTGCCGCCCGGCTACGCCGACTGGCAGGCGCTGCAGCTGGCCGCCGTCGACCGCGCCATCGTCGAAGTCACGAAGGACGGCACGGCTCTGGCGCAGGCCACCTGGGGCCTGCGCAACACGGCGCAGATCGTGCATCCGATCAGCATGGCGCTGCCGTTCCTGAAGCGCTGGCTGGGCGCGCCGCCCGACCAGTTGCCGGGCGATGCCAACATGCCGCGCGTGGCGGGCCCGAAGTTCGGGCAGTCGGAACGGCTGACGGTGTCGCCGGGAAGGGAAGAGGAAGGGCTGTTCGACATGCCGGGCGGGCAGAGCGGCCATCCGCTGTCGCCCTGGTTCCTGCGCGGGCACGAGGACTGGGTACACGGCAGGCCGGTTCCGCTGCTGCCGGGGCCGGCGGAGCATACGCTCCTCTTCAGTTCGGCACCCACAGCTGCTGCAGCATCCCGGTGACGGTATCGGCCGGCGCCGGGCGGCCCAGGTAGAAGCCCTGCACCAGGTCGCAGCCGTACTCCTCCAGCAGCACCAGCTGCTCGCCGGTCTCGACGCCTTCGGCCACCACCACCATCTTCAGCCCGTGCGCCATCGCGATGATGGCGCGCGTGATGGCCGCGTTCTCGGAATCCTGCGGCAGGCCGCTGATGAAGCTGCGGTCGATCTTCAGGGCGCGCACGTCGAAGCGCTTCAGGTAGTTCATCGACGAGTAGCCGGTGCCGAAGTCGTCGATCGACAGGTATACGCCGATCCCGCGCAGCTGTTCCAGCGTGGCCATGGTCGCCTTGGCGTCGTCCATCAGCGTGCCCTCGGTCAGCTCGAGCTCCAGCAGGCGCGGATCGAGGCCGGTGTCGTGCAGGGCCGACAGCACGATCTGGCTCAGGTTCTCGTCCTTGAACTGCTTGGCCGACAGGTTCACCGCCATCCGTACCGGACGGCGGGTCAGCATTTGCCAGGCGCGCGCCTGGGTGCAGGCGGTGCGCAGCACCCACTCGCCGATCGGGACGATCAGGCCGGTCTCCTCGGCCAGCGGGATGAACTCGGTGGGCGAGACCACGCCGCGCTCCGCATGGCGCCAGCGCACCAGGGCCTCGACGCCGACGATCTCGGACGAGCGCACGTCGAGCTGCGGCTGGTACAGCAGGTAGAGCTCGTCGTTCTGCAGGGCGCGGCGCAACCCGACTTCGAGCTTCACGTGGCTCATGATCTGCATGGTCAGCGAGGACGAGTACAGCTTCGCGTTGTTCTTGCCGCAGTTCTTCGCGTGGTACATCGCGGTGTCGGCATACTTCAGCAGCGAAGTGCAGTCGTCACCGTCCTCGGGGAACAGCGAGATGCCGATGCTGGCGGTGACGAAAATCTCGTTGCCTTCGATGAGGAAGGGACGCCGCATCGAATCCTTCACGCGGTGCGCCACGTTTAGGGCGTGCTCGACGCGGTCCAGGTCCGGGATCAGGATCGTGAATTCGTCGCCGCCCAGGCGCGCCAGGTTGGTGTCCTGGCGCGCATCGAAGCCTTCCCGCGTGAGCGAATCGCCGCGCGACAGCAGGTCGCTCGGGCGGATCGTATCGCGCAGGCGGTCCGAGACCTGCTTGAGCAGCTGGTCGCCGACGTCGTGGCCGAGGGTATCGTTGATGCGCTTGAAGGCGTCCAGGTCCATGAACAGCACGGCGAACTTCTTGTTGCCGATCTTCGAGCGCTGCAGCTCGCGCTCCAGCATCTCCAGGAAGGCCTGGCGGTTCGGGATGCCGGTCAGGCTATCGCAGTAGGCCAGGCGCCGGATCTGGTCTTCGGCGCGCTTGCGTTCGCTGATGTCGCGTACCAGGCCCAGCACCTCGGACGGGCCGGTGGCGACCAGCCGCGCCTCGAAGTGCTGGACCTGGCCGAAGCGGATCAGTTCGTACTCGACCGAGCGCACCTGCTGGATCCGCAGGGTCACCTCGATCTGTTCCAGCATGCGCTCGGCGATATCGCGCGGCAGCACATCGGTGACGTGCTTGCCCACGCATTCGTCGGCAGGGAAGGCGTCGCGCACGCCGCCGCGTTCAGAGCCCGGCTGTTCCCTGCCGGGCTCATAGTCGAGATAGACGCCGTCGGCGTTCATGCGGAAGAAGGTGTCCGGGATCGCCGCCAGCACCGCGCGGTTCTGGGCGTCGGCGATGCGCAGGCGGACGATCGCGTCGCTGGCGCGCAGCACGTACAGCACGCGGTGGCCGAGGATGGGCCAGTTGATCGGTTTGGAGACGAAGTCGGTGGCGCCGGCCTCGTAGGCGTTGGTGACCGCTTCCAGGTCGTCGCCGCCGGTGACCATCACGATCGGCACGGTGGCGCCGTTTTCCGAATCGCGGATCGCCCGGCAGGCGGCAAAGCCGTCCATGCGCGGCATTTCGACGTCCATCAGGATCAGGTCGGGCGTACACTCGCGCGCGAACTTGACGGCCTGCACGCCGTCCTCGGCCTCGATGGCGTCGAGGTTGACGCCTTCCAGCATTTCGAGCATCAGCAGGCGCATCACCGGATCGTCATCGGCGACCAGCACAATTCCGCGTCGGCTCGCACGATGATTTGCGCGTTGGGTGGAGCAGGGGGCTGGCATGTCAGGTTTCCTTCTCAAGGATGGCGGTGAGCGAGTCACGGACGGCCTGGAACTCCTGTTCCATATGGATCAGGAGGGAATCCGCGCCTTCGGTGGTGTCGGCGCGGCCGAGGTGCTCCATTTCCTTGCACAGGGCGGCGAGGGCGTCGGCGCCGACGTTGGCGCTGGCGGATTTCAGGGTGTGGGCGATGCGGCGCACGTTGCCGGTGTCCATGCCGTCGATGGCGTGGCGCAGGGTGCTCAGCTGCTGGGGAGTGTCGTCGACATAGGCATTGATCACCTTCTGCACCAGGGCGTCGCCGCGTTCGCGCGAGAGCATGCGGATCTTTTCCAGCGCCACGCGGTTGATGACGTCGCGCTGGATCACCTCGACCGATTCGCGCGGCAGGCGCGGCGGCGCGTCGTCGTGGTGCACGGTGGCCACCAGCGGCAGCGCGATCCAGCGCCCGATCACTGCGGCCAGCTCCTGCTGTGAGAAGGGCTTCGACAAGTAATCGTCCATGCCGGCGGCGAGGCAGGCTTCGCGGTCGCCCTGCAGCGCGTTGGCGGTGATCGCGATGATCGGGAGCGTCCGTCCGCGCCCGGTCTCTCGCTCCTGGCGGCGGATCGAGGCGGTGGCCGCGAAGCCGTCCATCACCGGCATCTGGCAATCCATCAGCACGCAGTCGTACTGTCCCGCAGTCGCTCCGGACTGCAGCGCGCGCAGGGCTTCCATGCCGTTGCGGGCGCAGTCGACCCGCAGGTCCAGGCTTTCCAGCATCGCCCTGGCGACTTCGACGTTTACCGGATTGTCTTCGGCCAGCAGCACGCGGCGGGCCCCGGCCCTGCCGGATTCGTGGCGCAGCGGCCGCGGCGGCACGAAGCGCGGCGCCGGCACCACCCGGCCGCGCGGACGCGTCGCCAGGCAGGCGAACAGGTCGGCCGCGCGCGCCGGCTTGATCAGCTGGTAGGCCACCCCGGCTTCGCGGCGCTGCACCGGGTCGGCCGCCAGCTTATCGGGGGAAAGCAGAATGACACGCGTCGCGCGCGTGGCGGGGTCAAGCTTGATACCGGCCGCCAGCAGCAGGCCGCTGCCCTGTTCCAGCTCCATATCGAGGATGGTGGCGTCGTACGGCCGGCCGGCCCGTGCCGCCTCATGCAGGCGCTCCAGTGCCTCGTCGGCGGTGTCGGCGCCGTCGCATTCGACGTGCCAGGCGGCCAGGTGGCGCTCCAGGTCCACGCGGCTGCTCTCCTGCCCGTCGACCACCAGCACGCGCAGGCCGTCGATGGTGTGCTGGTGGTCGCCCGGCGCGTCCGGATCGACGCGGCGCTTGTCGAAGGACACCGTGAACCAGAATACCGAGCCTTGCGGACGGCCGTTGTCGACACCGATGGAACCGCCCATCAGCTCGACCAGCTGCTTCGAGATCGCCAGCCCCAGCCCGGTGCCGCCGTACTTGCGGGTGGTCGAGTCGTCGGCCTGGGAGAAGGCCTCGAAGATGCGGCCGCGGGCTTCCCTCGAGATGCCGATCCCGGTGTCGTGCACTTCGAAGCGCAGCATCACGGCCTGGTTGTCCTCGCTGGCGATGCGCACCAGGGCCAGGATCCGGCCTTCGTTGGTGAACTTGATCGCATTGCCCAGCAGGTTGGCCATGATCTGGCGCAGGCGGTTCGGGTCGCCGCAGATCGCCACCGGGATGTCGTTGGCGATGTCGAAATGCATCCCGATGCCCTTGGCTTCGGCCTGCGGCGTGTAGACGGTGTGGATGTCGTCCAGCAGGTCCCACAGGTTGAAGTTGATGTACTCGACGGTGAGCTTGCCGGCCTCGATCTTCGAAAAATCCAGGATGTCGTTGATGATCACCAGCAGATGCTCGCCCGACTGCTTCACCAGTTGGGTGTAGCTGCGCTGCGTGTCGGTCAGCCCGGTCCCGAGCAGCATCTCCGCCATCCCCAGTACGCCGTTCATCGGGGTGCGGATCTCGTGGCTCATGGTGGCCAGGAAGGCGCTCTTCGCGCGGCTGGCCGCTTCGGCCGCGTTCTTGGCCTTTTCCAGCTGCTCGGTGCGCACCGATACCTGACGCTCCAGCTCGTCGCGGTGGTGGGTCAGGGCCTGGCCGCGGCCCTCGACCTGGGCCAGCATGTTGTTGAAGCTGTCGATCAGCGTGCCGAGTTCGTCGTTGCGCTGGTGGGCGATCCGCAGCGTGTAGTTCTGGCTTGCCGCGACCTTTTGCGCAGTGTTGATCAGCTTGGCGATCGGGTCGGCGATGCTGCGCCGGATACGGCGGGCCTGCAGCCATGCCACCAGCATGGCGCTGGCCAGCGCCGCCGCCATCACGCCCATCGCGCGCCCTAGGCGCAGCCAGACCGGGCGTTCGTCGGCCTCGATCATGACCACGCCGGCCGGCTGGCCGCCGGCGTCGGGCGCGACCTGGCGATAGACGCGCATGCTTGGCAGCCAGGGGCGGCTGGCGGCGCGCGTGGCTGCTTCCAGGGCGTCCTGGCCCAGGTCGGGCAGGGAGACCAGCTGGAAGCCCTCGCTGCCTTCCGCGCGCCATGCGGCGAATGGGCGACCCTTGCCGTCGTACAGGACGGCGGCCAGCAGCGCCGGTCTTTCCTGCGCCGCCGACAGGATCTGGGCAGCCAGCTTGCGGTCGTTGAACTGCAGGGCATCCCTGCTGCTGCGCGCCAGCACCTGGGCCAGCGCGCTCAGCTCGGCGCTCTCGTTGCGCCGGTGCTCGGCTACCGATGCCGTCACGAATGCCGCATAGACGACCAGCAGCGCGCTGGCGGCCGACAGCAGGCACATGATCGTCAGTTTCTGGCTCAGGCTGGAACGCTCGAATGTCGGCATAGTCGGGATAAATCCGGAGGGAAAGAACTTTCCCGCAAGAAGGGACTATAGGGGAGCGGGTGTGCGCCCCGTTTGTGCTGTGTCAAGACAGCGGGGCAGAGTGGCGGAGGGAGAAAGAAAAAGGGACGCACGCGGCGTCCCTTCGATGGCGAAACGGGGCAAACTCAGCAGCAGCCGCCGCGTTTGCCGTTGCCGTAGCGAGCCTGCTGGCGCTCGCGGAAGAACTCCTCGTAGCTCATGATGGGCTGACCGGGGTGGGTCTTTTCCATGTGCGCCACATAAGTGTCGTATTCCGGCAGGCCGACCATCAGGCGCATGCTTTGCCCGAGGTAGCGTCCCGCCTGTGCGAGCGTGCTGAACATGATCAGGCCTCGACCGCCGGCTCGACCGGCACGTAGGGGGTTTCCCTGGCGCTCGGACGGGATTCGCGGTTCGCCTGCACGGCGGTGCGGATACCGTAGAACAGCACGGCGACGACCACGAACATGAAGAAGCCGCACAGGGTGGCGTCGACATAGTCGTTGAAGATCACGCGGCCCATCTGGTCGAGGCTCTTGGCCGGCGCCAGCACCTGGCCCTGGTCGAGGGCGGCCTGGAATTTCCGGGCATGGGAGACGAAGCCGACCTTGACGTTGGCGTCGAAGATCTTCTGCCAGCCGGCGGTCAGGGTGCAGATCAGCAGCCAGATGGTCGGCACGATGGTGACCCAGGCGTACTGGCTGCGCTTCATCTTGAACAGCACGACGGTGCCCAGGGTCAGCGCGATACCGGCCAGCATCTGGTTGGCGATACCGAACAGCGGCCACAGGGTATTGATGCCGCCCAGCGGATCGACCACACCCTGGTACAGGAAGTAGCCCCAGGCGGCCACGCACAGGCCGGTGGCGATCAGGTTGGCCGGCAGCGAGTCGGTGCGCTTGAAGGACGGGACGAAGGCGCCCAGCAGGTCCTGCAGCATGAAGCGGCCGGCGCGGGTGCCGGCGTCGACGGCGGTCAGGATGAACAGCGCCTCGAACAGGATCGCGAAGTGGTACCAGAAGGCCATCATCGCCTTGCCGCCGATTACGTTCGACAGGATGTGCGCCATGCCGACCGCCAGGGTCGGGGCGCCGCCGGCGCGCGAGATGATGGTGTTCTCGCCGACGTCCTTGGCGATCTGGGTCAGCTGGTCGGGCGTGATCACGAAGCCGAGATTCGACACCGCGGCGGCGGCGCTCTGGGCGGTGGTGCCGAGCAGGGCGGCCGGGCTGTTCATCGCGAAGTAGACGCCCGGATCGATGGTCGAGGCGGCCACCAGGGCCATGATGGCGACGAAGGATTCCATCAGCATGCCGCCGTAGCCGATGAAGCGGGCGTGGTTTTCATTCTCGATCATCTTCGGCGTGGTGCCGGACGAGATCAGCGCGTGGAAGCCGGACACGGCGCCGCAGGCGATGGTGATGAACAGGAACGGGAACAGCTTGCCTGCCCAGGCCGGGCCGGTGCCGTCGATGAAGCGGGTGATCGACGGCATCTGCATGTGCGGAGCGACGAACACGATGCCCAGCGCCAGTGCGGCGATGGTGCCGATCTTCAGGAAGGTCGACAGGTAGTCGCGCGGCGCCAGCAGCAGCCACACGGGGATCACGGAAGCGATGAAGCCGTAGCCGATCAGCATCCAGGTCAGCTGCACGCCGGTGAAGTTAAACATCGGACCCCAGGTCGGCGAATCGTGCACGGCCTGGCCGCCGAAAATCGCCAGCATCAGCAGCACGAAACCGATCAGCGAGACTTCGCCGATGCGGCCGACGCGGATGAAGCGCGAGTAGATGCCCATGAACAGCGCGATCGGGATGGTCGCCATCACGGTGAAGGAACCCCACGGCGAAGCGGTCAGGGCCTTCACGACGATCAGCGCCAGCACGGCCAGGATGATCACCATGATCATGAAGGTGCCGAACAGGGCGATGACGCCCGGGATCTCGCCCATCTCGGACTTGATCAGGTCGCCCAGCGAGCGGCCGTCGCGGCGCATCGAGATGAACAGCACCATGAAGTCCTGGACGGCGCCGGCGAACACGACGCCGGCCAGGATCCACAGCATGCCCGGCAGGTAGCCCATCTGCGCGGCCAGGACCGGGCCCACGAGCGGGCCGGCGCCTGCGATCGCAGCGAAGTGGTGGCCGAACAGCACATAGCGGTTGGTCGGCACGAAGTCGAGGCCGTCGTTGAACTTGTAGGCCGGGGTCTGGCGTTTGGGATCGAGGCCCATCACCTTGTCGGCGATGTACAGGCTGTAGAAGCGGTAGGCGATCAGGTAGACGCACACGGCGGCTACCACGACCCAGACCGCATTGATGGATTCGCCGCGGTTCAGTGCGACGTAGGCGAGCGCGATGGCCCCCGCCAGCGAAAGCGCGGCCCAACCGAGCCGGCTCGTAAGACGATTCATGGTGACTCCTCCAAGCAGTGACTGCTTATTCTCTGAAAGCTATTCTTGCTTACATTCCTGGCAAGCTACCAATCAGTATCTTGCACCGCCCTGCAATCAACAAGCGCATGATTACGGAGGTGTCTGCGTGGTAATACGTAGGACCACCCGTGGGTTCAAGCGTACAATTTCATGTTACGACGAAATCCATGCGCACGGAATGAAGTTAAGACAGAAGCTCATTTTTCTCGCGATCGCCCCGCTGATCGTGGCCCTGTGCGCGATCGCCCTGTTCATCCGCCAGCAGGCCGTCACCCTGGCCCAGCAGCAGCGCGCCACCATCCAGCAAGCCTACCTGGCCACCAAGCAGGCCGAGCTCGAGCATTACGTGGAGCTGGCCTCGCACGCCATCGCCCACCTGACCGCGTCCGGCCGCAAGGACCCGGCCACGCTGGAAGAGGCCAAGCGCGTGCTGGCCTCGCTCAGCTTTGGCAACGACGGCTACTTCTTCGTGTATGACCTCAACGGCCGCAACCTGATGCATCCGCGCCAGCCGGAACTGATCGGGCGCAATTTATGGAACCTGCACGACCAGTTCGGCGCGCCCACGATCCAGAACCTGATCGCGGTCGCGAAGCGCGGCGGCGGCATGGTGCGCTACAACTGGGCCAAGCCCTCGACCGGCGTCGCCGCGCCCAAGCTCGGCTATGTGGTGTCGATTCCCGGCTGGGGCTGGATGATGGGCAGCGGCCTGTACCTGGACGACGTCGACGCCGCCCTCGAAAAAGTCGATGCCCAGCAGTCGCGCAACATCCAGACCACGATGTGGTGGATCGCCGGCCTGGCGATCCTGTCGGCGCTGGTGATCGGCGCGTCCGGACTAGCGCTGAACGTCAGCGAATCGCGGGTCGCCGACGCCAAGCTGAAGGTGCTGGCCCAGCGAGTGGTCGATTCGCAGGAGGCCGAGCGCGCGCGCCTGTCGCGCGACCTGCACGACGGCATCAGCCAGTGGCTGGTGTCGATCAAGCTGCAGATCGAGGCCGGCGTGATCCGCCTGGCCGGCAACCCCGCCCAGCAGCAGCAGGCGCGCGCCAGCTTCGAACACACCGCCGAGGAGCTCAACAAGGTGCTGGGAGAAGTGCGGCGCATCTCGCACGACCTGCGCCCGACCCTGCTGGACGACCTCGGCCTGGCCGCCGCGCTCGAGCACCTGGCCCAGGAATTCAGCCAGCACAGCGGCATGCCGGTCGCATTTTCAATGAGCGGCAAGGTCGCGCGCCTGCCGCAGGTGGTGGGCACGGTGCTGTTCCGCATCGCCCAGGAAGCGCTGACGAATATCGAGCGGCATGCCGGCGCCGACCGGATCTCGCTGTCGCTGGTCCGCCGCCGCAACGACCTGACGCTGGCGATCGCCGACGACGGCGCCGGCTTCGACACCGAGGACGTGGCCGTGCACCCGCAGCGCGGCATCGGCCTGCGCAACATGATGGAGCGGCTGGACGCGATCGGCGGCACGCTCCGCATCACATCATCAAAGGCGGGCACCACGGTGTGCGCGATCGTCGACCTGAGTAATTGGAACCATGACTGAAACGATACAAGCACCGGTCCACATCATGCTGGTGGACGACCATCCGCTGGTGCGCGACGGCCTGCGCGCGCGCCTGGAAGCGGTGCCGCATTTCCGTGTCGTGGCCGAGGCCGGATCCGGGGGCGAAGCCTTGCAGCTGCTCGGCGGCGCCCGGATCGACCTGGTGCTGATGGACATCACCATGCGCGACGGCAGCGGCATCGAGGCGACCGCGCAACTGAACCGCAGCCATCCGGACGTCGCCGTGCTGATCCTGTCCATGCACGACAAGCTCGAATACGTGAGCCAGGCCATGCAGGCCGGCGCGCGCGGCTACGTATTGAAGGATGCGCCCGGCAAGGACATCGTGCTGGCGATCGACACCGTGATGGGCGGCGGCATCTACTACAGCGCCCCGGTGGCGCGCCAGCTGGCCAGGCCGGCCGCGCAGGACAACCAGCTGACCTCGCGCGAGCAGGAAGTGCTGCGCCACATCGCCAACGGCGAGTCGAACAAACAGATCGCGCGCGCGCTCGACCTGTCGGTGCGCACCGTCGAAACCCACCGCCTGAACATCAAGCGCAAGCTCTGCATCGAAGGGCAGGCCGAGCTGATCCGGTTCGCAGTCCAGCACGCCTCCTGAAAATGTATCCATGAGGAAACAAATTCAGTTGCTTTCCGATAATTCCTGCTCTACTATTAGCGACACACCAATCATGCATATTCACTAATCCGCACATCGACAAATGGTCGCCGCCCCATTCCCGTTGGTTGAGATCCGTTCCGTCGCCAACGCGCAGAACGAATGGGTTGCGCTGCTGCTGCGCGCAGCCGAAGGCGGCCTCGACGACGCCACCCTGCAGGCCATGTTCGGCGCGCCGGACCTGCTGGCGGCCGTGGCGCCGCTGGATTGCGTCGTGCTGCTGGATTCCCCGGCGGCGCTGACACCTCCCGTGTTAAAACTGCTGCCGCCGAACCGCGTGGTGCTGGCGGTGAGCGCGCAGGCATTGGCGGGCGAGGGGACCGCACGGCGCCTGGCCGACCTGCAGATCGACGGCTACCGGGTGCTGCTGGACGGCGCGCTGCCGGCCGGCGTGCCGCAGCCGGCGGCGCTGCGCGGCGTATCGCGCAACTTCGGCGAGGTCCCGGCCGGCTGCGGCGCGCCGGGTTCGGCCCTGCTGCCGGCCCTGTTCGGCCCGCACCTGGCGCGCGGCGTGGATTCCCTGGACTGCCTGCGCGCCTGCGAGAACGCCGGCTTCGGCTGGTTCTCCGGCACCTATGCGCTCGACGATGCCGGCGACGAATCGGAGCATCCCGGCCGGTTCGACGACGGCACCTCGCGCCGACGCCTCTTGACCATGCTGGCGCTGCTGTCCCGCGACGCCGATTCGCGCGAGCTCGAAGCCCAGCTGAAACAGGATCCGGGCCTGTCCTACCACCTGCTCAAGCTGGTGAATTCGGCCGCGTTTTCAAGCGGCACCCATATCGCCAGCTTCGGCCAGGCCATCAGCCGCATCGGCCGGCGCCAGCTGCAGCGCTGGCTGCAGCTGCTGCTGTACGCGCGCCAGCATCCGGACGGCCCGCCGAACCTGCTGCTGCCGGTCGCCGCGCGCCGCGGCGCCTTGCTGGAAGCGCTGTGCAAGCGCGACGGCGGCGACCGCGACGAGCAGGACCTGGCCTTCATGACCGGCGTGTTCTCGCTGCTCGACCGGCTGTTCCACATGCCGATGGCGGACCTGCTGCGCGACTTGAACCTGCCGCTTGATGTCGAAACGGCCCTGCTGGCGCGTGAAGGCCGGCTGGGCCAGCGCCTGCGCCTGTGCGAGGCGGCGGGCCCGGACAGCGCCGTGCTGGAAGCGGCCGGCGTCGACGGCCTGTCCTTGTGGCAGGCCCAGCTCCACGCCTATCACTGGGCCATCCAGGTGGCGCGCAATGTCTGAGACGACGGCGTCCGCGCCAGGCGACGTGGCCGGCAGCAGCGCG
>NZ_JBKFGF010000088.1:0-6283 GCF_051233485.1 Massilia sp. LXY-6 | reverse complement strand
GCCCAGCTCCACGCCTATCACTGGGCCATCCAGGTGGCGCGCAATGTCTGAGACGACGGCGTCCGCGCCAGGCGACGTGGCCGGCAGCAGCGCGGCCGTGTGCCAGGCCGTCCTGCAGCTGCGCGGCGAGGCCCTGCATGCCGAGCTGGGACGCATCGCCGGCGGGCTGCTGGCCAGTCCGCAGGCCGCCTTCGTGGCCGGGCCGCCGGCCGGCCACGACGCCGATGAGGTGCTGAGCGCGCGGGTCGGCCCCGACAGCGATTGCCTGGGCCGCTACGAACTGCGCGGCCGCAGCTTCGGCCTCGAGGACCGGCGCCAGCTGGACGCCCTGGCGACGCTCACCGCGACCCTGCTGCAGATGCACGGCCTGGCCCAGCGCACCACGCACGCCTATGCCCAGGTCGAGGCCCAGCTGGCGCACCAGTCGCAGATCCTGGACCAGATCCACGAATCGGTGCTGACCACCGACCGCATGGGCTACATCACCAGCTGGAACCGCGGCGCCGAGCAGCTGTTCGGCTACACGACCGTCGAAGCGCTCGGCCGGCATATCCTGTTCCTGTACGTCGACGACAGCCAGGACGAGGGCACGGACTTTCCGGATGCCTTCGCCGAGCAGGGCGGACGCATGATGGAGGTCCGGCGCCGCAAGAAGTCGGGCGAGGTGTTCTGGGCCAGCCTGTCGCTGTCGCCGCTGCGCGACCTCGAGGACAATCCGGTCGGCCTGATCGCCTACCTGACCGACATCACCGAGCGCAAGCTGGCCGAGGAGCGGCTGCACCACCTGGCCTATTATCAGGAGCTGACCGGGCTGCCGAACCGCACGCTGTTCGCGCGCCTGGTCGACCAGGGCCTCATGTCCGCCCAGCGCAACGAGGGCACGGCCTGCGTGCTGTACATCGACCTGAACCGCTTCAAGCTGATCAACGGCACGCTGGGCCGCACCGTCGGCGACGAGCTGCTGCGCCAGGTCGCGCAGCGCTTCCGCAGCACGCTGCGCGACGAGGACGTGGTATCGCACCTGGCCGCCGACGAATTCGCGATCGGCCTGTTCGACGTGCGCCAGCACTTCGAGGCGACCACGGTGGCGCAGAAGCTGCTGGCGGCGCTGGAGGCGCCGTTCCCGATCGGCGGCCACGACCTGCGCGTAGGCGCCAGCATCGGCATCAGCGTGTACCCGCAGGACGGCACGGATGCCGAGACGCTGCTGCGCATGGCCGACATCGCGATGCAGCGCGCCAAGGAGCGCATCGACAACCCGGATCAGGGCGTGGCCTTCTACCGCCTCGACATGAACGAGGGCATGCAGCATCGCATGCAGATCGAATCCGGCCTGCGCCACGCCCTCGGCCACGGCGAACTGCTGCTGCACTACCAGCCGAAATTCGAGATCGGCAGCGGGCGCCTGGTCGGCGCCGAAGCGCTGGTGCGCTGGATGCACCCGCAGCGCGGCATGGTGGCGCCGAGCGAGTTCATCCCCCTGGCCGAAACCACCGGCCTGATCGTGCAGGTGGGGGAGTGGGTGCTGGAACAGGCCTGCGCCCAGGCCGCGATCTGGCAGCGCGCCGGCTTGCCGCCGTTCCGCCTGGCGGTGAACGTGTCGGCACGCGAGTTCACGTCCTCGCTGCCGGGCAGGGTGGCCGACACGCTGGAGCGCTACCGCATCGACGCCTCCTGGCTGGAGCTGGAGATCACCGAGAGCACGCTGATGCACGACATCGACTACGTGATCGGCATCATGGACCGCATCAGCGCGCTGGGCGTGGCGCTGTCGCTGGACGACTTCGGCACCGGCTATTCGAGCCTCTCCTACCTGAAGCGCTTCCCGATCGACACCCTGAAGATCGACCGCTCGTTCACGACCGGCATCCCGTTCGATGTGAGTGACTGCGCGATTGCCAGCACCATCATCAGCATGGGCCGCAAGCTGGGCCACCGCGTGATCGCGGAGGGCGTCGAGACCGTGGAGCAGATGGAGTTCCTGCGCCAGGCCGGGTGCGACGAGGTGCAGGGATATTTGTATGGGAAACCGCTGCCGGAGCATGAGTTCGAAAAGGCGTTGAGGGAGAACTGGCTGCTGGTGGCCTGAGGTCGACGAAGCGCTGCGCGCGCGCTTACGCCGTCGTGCCCGCGAAGGCGGGAACCCAAGCGTATTCCCCGGCCGCCAGCGCCTGTCGAGGCTGCGGGTGTTCAAGCTGCCCCTGCAGCAATGATTTATGTATAATGCGGTTCCCCAGGAAGCGTGGCCGAGTGGTTGAAGGCAGCAGTCTTGAAAACTGCCGACGGGGGAACCCGTTCGTGAGTTCGAATCTCACCGCTTCCGCCAAGCATACTGAACAAGAGCCCCACACGATGGGGCTTTTTTTCGTCTTCTCATAGGAGAAAAGTCAAAATCGGTGTCCACCGACGTCCACTAAAATCTACCCACATCCACGCACGAGGGGTGGGTAGGAATATGGGTCGTTTCAAGAGTGAAAACCTTGGCGGAGACCATGCCGAAAGGTGGGTACACACCGATGAGCTACACGATCAACAAGCTTTCCGCGATCAAGGTCCGTTCTGTCACCAGGCCAGGCATGTATGGCGACGGCGCGGGGCTATGGCTGCAGGTGTCGAAAAGCGGCGCCAAAAGCTGGATCTTCCGCTACGACTTTTGCGGCCGGCGCCGCGAGATGGGGCTCGGTTCCTGTCACACCGTCGACCTGGCGCTGGCGCGCGAGAAGGCGAAGCAATGCCGCCTCGTGCTGCTGGAGAAGCGCGATCCGATCGAGGAGCGTGACAAGGCCAGAGCGGAGTATGTGCACCAGCAGGCCAAGCGCGTCACCTTCGACGAATGCGCTTCAGCTTACATCGCGGCGCACCGCGGCAGTTGGAAGAGCGCCAAGCATGCGGCGCAATGGGAGACCACGATTGCGGCCTACGTCAGCCCCATCATCGGCGAGTTGCCGGTGGCCGACGTGGATACGGCCCTTGTCGTCAAGGTGCTCAAGCCCATCTGGACCACGAAGACCGAAACCGCTACGCGCCTGCGTGGACGCATCGAGTCCATCCTCGACTGGGCCACTACGCACAAATTTCGTCGCGACGAAAATCCGGCGCGCTGGCGTGGACACCTGGAGAACCTGCTCGCCAATCCTAGCAAGATCGCACCGGTCAAGAACCATCCGGCGCTGCCCTGGCGCGAGATCGGCGCGTTCATGACGGAGCTGCGCAAGCGGGAGGGCGTGTCGGCGCGGGCGATCGAGTTTGCCATCCTGACGGCTTGCCGGTCAGGTGAGGTGCGTGGCGCGCGCTGGTCCGAGATCGATCTGGATGCCAAGCTGTGGACGATCCCGGCCGAGCGCATGAAGGCGGGGAAGGAGCATCGGGTTCCGCTGTCTACCAGCGCCGTGGCCGTTCTGGCCGCAATGGAGAACCGTGGCGGCTTTGTTTTTCCCGGCCGGGACAAGGAGACGCTTCTTTCCGATATGAGCCTCACGAGCGTTTTGAGGCGCATGGGGAGGACGGATATCACGATGCACGGCTTTCGTTCGACCTTCCGTGACTGGTGCTCAGAGTACGGCAAGAATTCGTTCTCGCGGGAGGTGTGCGAACACGCGTTGGCGCACGGTTTGCCGGATAAGGTGGAAGCGGCGTACCGGCGTGGGGATCTGCTCGACAAGCGGGTGGTGCTGATGCAGGCGTGGGCTGACTATTGCGGCAGTATGGAGTAGGGAGATTTGCGATTCTATGGGTGGACAGTCCTGCTCGCTCCGGCATTGGCAATGCGGTGATTAGTCCGTACAATCACCGCATGAACTGCGGCGATTACACCTTTATCTGGCAGGCCCCGGACTGGCCGAACTGGCGCTATGACCTGGCGGCGCTGGTGTCGCCGCTTGCGCAGGTCAGTCAGCGTCAGGGCCTGCTGCTCGGCAGGCTTGCCGACATCGGCCTGGGCCTGCGCGACCAGGCCAGTCTGGCCGCATTGACCGACGACGTCATCAAGACCAGCGAAATCGAAGGTGAGCAGCTGAACGTCGCCTCGGTACGTTCATCCATCGCACGGCGCCTGGGCGTCGAGATCGGTTCGCTGGCGCCGGTGGACCGGCACGTCGAGGGCGTGGTCGAGATGGTGCTCGATGCTACCATCAACAGTTCGTCGCCGTTGACGCGGGAGCGCTTGTTCGGCTGGCATGCCGCGCTTTTCCCGACCGGGTACTCTGGCCTTAGCAAGATCAGCACCGGCACGTGGCGTGACGATGCTCACGGCCCCATGCAGGTGGTGTCCGGGCCCATTGGGCGCCAACGCGTACACTACGAAGCCCCACCGGCGCCGCGCCTGGCTGGCGAGATGGAGCGCTTCCTTGCATGGGTCAACGCACCGGTCCAGGCCGAGCCGGCACTGATCCGCGCCGGACTCGGGCATCTCTGGTTCGTGACCCTACACCCCTTTGACGATGGCAATGGCCGTATCGCGCGGGCCATCGGCGATCTGTTGCTGGCACGTGCCGATGGCAGCCCGCAGCGCTTCTACAGCCTGTCGGCGCAGATCCAGCGCGAGCGCAAGGCGTACTACGACATCCTCGAACGCACGCAAAAGGCCGGCCTGGACGTGACCGAATGGCTGTTGTGGTTCCTGCAGATGCTCGGCGAGGCCGTGGACCTGGCCCACTACGCTCTCGACGCCGTGCTGGAGAAGGCACACTTCTGGCAGCGGGTCTCGGGCGTGGCGTTCAACGAGCGGCAAGTCAAGATCATCAATCGCCTGCTCGATGGCTTCGAGGGCAAGCTCACCAGCAGCAAGTGGGCGGCGATCGCGAAATCGTCGACAGATACGGCGCTGCGTGACATCAACGAGTTGGTTGAGCTGGGCATCCTGCAGCGATCTGGTGCTGGAGGGCGCAGTACTAGCTATGACTTGGTGCGACGGCCAGCGTCTCCGCTGCCTTCAGCTTTGTGACAAGAGGGTCGTGCGGATGGCGCTAGGGTCGGCTATCGTGGGGGCATGCAAATTTCGTCATGACGAAATCGCGGAGTTCGTCATGACGAACTTTTTTCTTCACTCCAACTGTCTAATGTGCGGATTTCGTACAAGGTATCGGCAAACATGGATAACTGCCTAGGTTTTCTGTGGACTGGGAACATGAAGCACTAGCCGAGCGAATCCTGGAACTGGCGCGATCCGAAAGCCAGCCGCGTACGCGCGACGTGGCCGCCGCCGGCGCATTGCGTGCTGTGCTCACATCGATGACCGAATACAGCCGGCTGCTCAAGCCTGGGCGTAGCCTGCATGCCTTGGCTGACCGCTCGGCATTGGTTTGCGACAGCTTCTCCGAAGTCGCCGCGCGCGGCCAACCTGGTATGCAATACCTGCTCTCCGTGCTGCGCTACGAATCAGGGCGACTGGCGCGAATGCACTGGACTGCCCACTGTTCAACTTCACATCTGATCCAGGCCGACGACCTGCCTTGAAGCTTCACGGGTTTCGGGAAGTTTCCTTTCTTGATCGCCTCGTAGACGCTGCTGCGCGATCTGCCGCAGATTGCCAGCACTTCCTTTAGCCTGATGAATTGCACGCCTGGACGATTACTCGATGCACGGCGTTCGACAGCCACATTAAGAGCTTGTTGATCCATGGATGCCTCCAAGACGAATGTGAATGAAGCATTGTGGCTTCGTCAGGCCAGTGGTTCAGGTACAGAAATGTTCTCGTACCTACAAGGCTTACTAACGGACATAGAGTCGAGTGCCCACAAGGCACGACCAGTTTGATGTCAGGTGGCTGCAGAGACATTGCGCCTGTACCTATGCGCGCTTCATATCTGAAGGCTCGAACGCATTGAAAACGGTTTATTGGGTTTAGGTTAGGAGGGCAGGATAGACAAGCGTCTTAAATGTTTAATCTCTTCGAGATTAAACATCTGCCCTTGTCCCTTTCGGACTGTGCGCATGCGGTCTCTAGTGTCTGTCGGACTTCCTATTTGCTGTTTTAGCAACGCGTACGTACACTCAACCTGCAGAAGGTCCGCTGTCGGATGCTCATTCAATGGGGCGACGTAAAACACTTAGCGTACTGAAGTGCGATGGACGTTTAAGTCAGCTTCTTTCTTGACAAAGAAAGTAACTGCCAGTTAATGTTCCATAATGCGCCTACTGCACTTGTCTGATATCCACTTTCAAGCTCCCTGAACCGCCCCGGGAATCGTGGAGGCTGGTTGGTTTAAGTTAATACGGTTTCATCGGCAGCGATCTTGAGCTGCCGGTAGTAGTTTGCCTCAGCTTCAGCGGGCGGTATATAGCC
>NZ_JBKFGF010000087.1:0-22769 GCF_051233485.1 Massilia sp. LXY-6 | reverse complement strand
CGGTCATGCATCACGACCGCAAGCTGGATATCTCGGCCGCCTGGGTGTGGTTGGCCGAGGCACGTATGCTACTGAATAGACTTACCCATCAGGTTTGATTTTGTCTACACCCTGTTAGCGCCTAGCCGCTTCGCGGCTGCGCGGCTACGCCGCGTATGGGCCAAGCCGGAGCGGCAAGGTCTCCAAAAAGACGAAAGTATAAGGCTCCCGGATAGCCGGATGCGCATGGGTATTCCCGAGTCGTTGTCGAACTTCAGAGCGTTTAAAACTGCTGGCTATATATCCAGCGTGTAACCCACACGCTTGATATTCACTCACAAAGCCAAAGGTGTCGCAATGAAATCTACGCAATCTAAAAAATCGGCTTGGTTCGGCCAGCAATTCGCAATCGTTCCGCTGCAAGCTCTTCTCGATAAACGTATCGGCCCTCGCCAACTTAAATTGCTTGCGCTTCTTGCGCATCACGCCAATCGAGACGGTGTGGACTGCTTCCCTGGGCTTGAGCGTTTGGCAGAGATGTGCGGCTTTTACTCGAAAGGCAAGCCGCATACCAGCCTCGTGTCGGCTTTGATTAGCAATCCGAATTTTGATAAGCCGAGCAAAAAGACCGGTAAGGTAACCAAGAGCACCGGGCCGGGGCTTGTCGAGCTCGGCTATGTCGAAAAACTCGGTCAGCGGGGCTACAACAAAACCCAATCGTATCGGTTGAAAATCGCTGATGTTTCAACTGACGAGGTCAATACTTTCGCCGACCGTAAGCTCTCCGATGAAGAGTACACTGCTAAACGTCGAACTCAAGAAAAGGCCGAGTTCGAAGAATTCGCAGAGGCTCTGAATGTCGAGGACGCTGAACAAGAAAAAGAACTCGAAGCGGCGAGAATTAGGCGAGGTGCGTTTGTATTCCGTGGAACAGAATACACACGGTCTGAAGTTCAACAGGCATACCATGACGGCGATTGGGGCGATATCCCGCCGACTGTAGTCGACCACTTCAGATTCTCATACAGCTTTGCTGAGTAACTGGGAGGGCTCAGCTCCGTAAGGCGCTCTTCTAGGCCTTTTTCTGGTCCTTCCGGCCGCGCAGCGCGTATGAGGGCCGCACACGCCGGACGCTGTTCCGGCACGCCTCTGCAGCTCATGCTCGCGCTTTTGGTGACTAGACTTCGGTCGAAATAGGAAGCCCCGGCCGTCCGAGGCTTCTCTATGTATTGTTGACTCACGCAACCTTATTGGCTGCCAAGTCCCAGCCGCCAACCGTCGAGCCGCCAGCGCCGCCGCCAATCTTTTGTTGCGTGTATTTCCATTTGACCTTGGAGAATTTCAGGCTGACATGTTCTCCCAAAATCGACCCTGCTTCGATTCCAGGAGAAATCGCGCCGATGAGGACGTTCTCTAACTCAATCTCAAAGTACTTAATAGGAACGCCGTTGCCGTCCGCCCTCATGAATTCGAATTTGGCTTTCGGTATTGTTTTGCCCATCGCGCAAGTCTGCATCAAAATAGGCGACGACAGGTCGGCCATTTTGCCGAAGGTTATTTCTTGAATCTCTACGCGCTCTGCGGTGTGCCCACCGCCGGTCGATGCGGTCGCGCTGCGGGGCTGGATGAGCCCCCAATTTACCGACGCGCATTCAATCCAATCCTTGTGCTTGTCGTCCTGTGATTCGCCCTTTATGCCGTCGATTTGCAGATATACGTCAATTGCCATGATTCCTCCTGTGAGTGGGGTATCTATCATGTAACAAGACTGATGAGACTGCTTGTGTTAGCTCAATCAGTTTGCTTTTGTTGCTGTTAGATTGAAGGTTTATCCATTCAGGGAGCGATTTATGACCGGCAAGCCAGCGGCGGTTAGTCCGAACGCTAGTATGAAGATGAGCCCCGAGGCCAAAGCTCGCATGCGCGCCACGGAAAAGAACATTTATAAGTATTACAACGATATGGGCAAGAATAAAGGGCATTGTACGTGGGGAACCGGTATTCTGGCTCATAGGGGAGTTTGTACCGAAGAAGAGCTCGGAAAAAAGGTGAGCATGGAAATGGTAGACCAAGCATTCGAGAGGAAGGTTCGGGAAGCTGAAGGAATCGTTCGTCGCAATATCACTGTTTCGCTCAATCAGGCGCAGTTCGATTCGCTGTGCAGTCTAGCTTATAATGCTGGTGCGGGAGGTTCCAGCACTACATTTAAGTTCGTGAATAAAAATGATTTTGCCGGGGCAGCGGCAAACATGGCGTTAATGATTAAAGTGCAAGTTATTGAAAAGGGAAGAAAAAATACGTCATTGCGCCAGGCTTAATCAAGCGCCGCGCCGAGGAAGCCGCGCCATTTCTTATCAAAGATGAAGCGGCGACTGCTGCTGCTAAATGAGGGGAGTTGAAATGTCTATTGTCCGGCTTCTTGTTCAGTGCGTTAAGATATTATCATTCGTTGTTGCAATTGCTATCGTTGCGCCGGCGCCCGCTTATGCGTCAGACCCGGTTGAGCGACGAGTAACCGGCGACTGGCGATTTACTGCGGCGCTTGATGGAGCAGAAATAGCATCGCTCGATGAGCGCGAAGCACGGCAACTTCTTGGCAAAGTCTTCACGATACGTAAAGATAAAGTCAAATTCGAAAAAATGGACTGCGGAGGGACTGAATTTGAAGCGCAGAAGGTCGAACCCCGACTTCATCTGCGCGAAGCATTTCACGCAAGCTCAAAGGAGCTCGGCCTGCCTAACCCGGTCACTGTTGTTGACCTGGGCTGTACGTCAGCGTTCATCACGAAACCGAACCATCTAGTGATTTTCTGGCAAGGCTGGTTCTTTGATGCTGTTCGCGTGAAGCGCTAGTGTCGTGTCTGTGCAACGTGTGCAAGTTCCATGCACATGCCCTGCATGTGCACGGCCTATGTGCATCTCTAAAGTATCTAATATGTTGATTTTAAAGAGTTTGAATACCAGAAAAGAGTTGCCAACTAACTCATAATCCGTTGGTGCCCGGTTCGACTCCGGGGAGGCCTACCAATAAAATCAAGGGCTTAGGTGAGAGCCTAAGTCCTTTTTTCGTTTCTGGCGGGCACGGCGGTACAATTTCGGTACGGTAAGCAAATTTGAGAGTACTGGAGAGTGCATGGCAAGACCCCGTCAGGAACCTGGAAAGCCTCGTTAGATTCAGCTTAAAGGATTTCCTTGAGCGACAATAAACCCCCACGGCTCTCCGTTGGCGGCATATATCGAAAGGTGGAGTCAGCTGGCCGTCAGCGAGTCTACTGAGTTTTCAACGAGCGAACTGCGGAGCTGTGCACCTGCATTGTCGCTGGAAGTTGTGCTACCTTCAGGGGCACTGCACCGACCGGCTTTGCCATCTCAATTACTAGTTCCCCAGACTCCCGAGCACAGCAGGTGATCCGCTGTGGCTGACCACGCGTGGCAATATTTCTCCTAGCGCACTAAACCGGCTGGAGTACTTCCAACCGCCGGAACGTTTACTAGCAGCTCGGCCGAAACAGTATCCGCAAAGGGAATGGCAGGAGCCATGAGTTGGCACCCTCGTAATTGGTCGAACAGTACGACTTGCCGATACCCATGGGCGAAGAGGGCGTTGGCAAGCGTCTGATCGAACCTTAGAGGGATAACCACGCCTGGCGTTATTTCAGTAGCTTGAAGGTCCCGGACGTTACCCGTGAGCACAAACTGGCTCTTTAATGGCAAGAATCGTCTGAGATCTTGTAGCCAGCGCGTCGCCAAATGCGGTCGCCATTCTCCTTTGTCTCCCTCATGTATAGTGTTTGTTACCTTAGCACACTTACAGATAAGATAACAAATGACGGTGCGAACACTTGGCAATAAGAACGGATGCCGCTTTGGACGATGAACAAAAGAACATTTAGGCGGTTTCGACGATGCTGTGGTTGCGGTGATTATGTGCCTCCAACAGCAACTCTTCGTCGTTTTCCTTCTGGTAGATAAAGACGCGGCGGCCTTGCCCGCCGGCTTGGTAGCCCTTGTTTGCAAGCCTCACGCGTTTGCTATTAGCCGGAGCGGACGCATCCAAGCCTGCACGTCTTTAGATGTTGACGCATTTCGTAAGCCGGCCTGATGTTCTGCTCGCGCAGCCATTTCATGACGCTATGGCGGTGGATTCGGCACTGTTGTCCGAGCGGATGAAGGCGGGCTTGCCATAGGTGCGCATCAGTCCGGACAACGTCAGGTTGACGTCCTGACTGCGCAGCTACTTGCCCACTTCGATTGCCAAGCATGCGCGCGTTCTCGTCCTGGATGCGGCTGACGGTTGGTGCGCCGATTCCTCAAATTGAAGAATTTTTCTTATCAACCTTGCAGGCACTAGCCAGCGTATGCCGATTCGCTGAGCGCGGCGAGCTTTTCCGCAGCCAACTTGACGAATATTGGAAAAGCCGAGGTTTTGAACAATCGGACAGTCGGGTCGTATGCCAAGCAGGCCATGTCGAGCAACGTTTGCCAGCGCCATGTTTCCTCGCTTGGCATGCCATACTCATACGCCTCAACGACGCGCAAACGCGGAGCGACCTTCGTGCTGAGGTCGCTAGCAGCAGCGTCCGCCCCTAAGGAAATGTAAGCAAACAGTTCAGGGATCAACCAAATCCCCGCATGTCCTCCACGCTGTGCGGAGTAAGCGTTGATCTCAGTGTTGCGGATAATAACCGCCCGACGTGCTGCGAGAAGAATTTTCTCGTAATCTTTCCCGCGCTTGTCCTTCCCCTGTTCGGGAGGGTCAATCAACACAGGGATGCGCGAATCCACAAGAAGCCGATGAATTTTCTCACCAACCTGCACTTCGAAGTGGAAATCGTCCAGAGGTTTGACGACGGACCACCGCTTGTCTCCAAATTCGCGAAAGACGAAAATGTATTTTTCCGCTTGTACATGTCCCATCCAGGGACGGCGCAGGAGGAAGCGGCTGTGCCGAAGCTCGATCTTGAGCAACAACTGGATTAGCAATGCACGCGCGATCACTTCATGTTCTTGCGGTGGCCGTCTGGTTTCTGTCTTACCTACTGCAGCATCGGCGGCGGTCTTCGCCACTCGCCTCTCGATGGATTTTACAATGGTATTAAGGGTCGTGTCGGTAATGCACTGGAGCACAGGGAACCTGTGGGCACGCACGGCCACTTTCGCGTCTGTCTCGACCGATTCGCCGCGAAAGGGCGTATTTACGACCGCGAGGAGATGTTCTATTGTCCCAGGCCAATTGTCGACCTCATCAACTGGCTCCCAGTGCGCGAACGGAAACATTTGTCTCATGAGGGAAGCCAAGAATTCAGGCCGGCCCATGTGGGAGGTTACGTGGAACTGGTAGTTCGCAAGAACCTCAGCAGTTTGTCCAATCACTTTCTCGTGCGTTAACTCCTTTTTTGCCTGCGCCTGTGATCCCACCTGGCGGTACCTGTATAGAGGTTCAACGTTTACTCTGAGCATTGCCAATCCGAGGCTTTGACCTATTCGGGCCAGCACCAACTGGAGCAAGGCATACTTGTCGATTTGATCCCCGGCACGCCGCGACTTCCACGGTACCTTGTGCGCACTCGCACTCACAGTGGCATAGGCAAGCGCCGCTTGGGTGGCATGTTTAGGGGTAGCAATAAGCTGGAAAACATCGCTGGCCGGACCATGACGCACGGTAAAACACCGAGCTGTTTGCTTTGCAAAGGCAAGCTCGGTTGTGTATGAAATAGAATGCATTTGCAGTAGCCAGCGACCGGGATGGATCGGCTTTAGGCGCACGTCCAACATGTTTACGTACTTTGTCCCGACGCGCCAGTTTTGGTCCACAGCGATATGAATAGTGCCCACATACTGCACATAACCAAAAGGGGCAGCGCATGCGAGGTCGTACATGAAGAAGAGCTGCGCTAAAACTTCTACAGGTTCGCCTACTGCATCTTTAGCATTGTTAAGGATGTCGGGATTTTTGAGGGTGCGCACATGGCATCCAAGCAGAACCCAAATTTGCTTTGTCGAGCGCACGCTCGCGAGTACCTTGCCCGCTTCGATCTCAGCATAAAGCGCTTGGCTCCACCGCCGATGTGTCTCGTCATCGTCAAGTCGAATAAGTCGCCCGTTGGCACCGGCAGCACGTTGGCGCACTATCTGCTCGTCAATGGTTACTGCTGTGAGGGCGAAGGCGATATCTGCCACGATTACCCCGACTCGACTCGCGCTTTTCGCTGACCAATTTGGGTAGCGATCTCGTGAAGGCTTCGGCTAAATTCGACGGTCATCTTTTCCAAACTTAGAGTTGTGCATGCGTCCATATGGAATACAGGCACGTCACAACCCGGAAGTTCATCTGGGTACCACATTTTTTGGAATTCCCAACCGGAATTAGCGAAAACGAACGCATCAACAGCGATGCCCGTACCCTTGCTAAACCGCGCGCTCTTTGCCGATACTTCCTTGCGTAAACTATCGACATCACGCATTTGAGGGTTGAGCGAAGACCGCACCGCGGTCGTCTTGGCATCCAGTAAGATGTTAATACCTCGAATCTTCAAGTAGAAATCACCTGCTTCATGCGTGCCGTTCCAAATCGGACCCATGAAGTGCTTGTGCCGCAGCGCGGACTGGACCTTAAAGAGCTCGATCATGTTCCCGTTCAGCCGTTCGAGCACCGTCATGATCGCTGCTTCGTCTGCGGCTGGGTACGCAAGCTCATATAGCTCGCGCGGCTTCAGAAGCATAATGACGTCCTGATTAGTCTTCTTACGAGGCCGATGCGCTCGGTAAGAAATCACCGAAAGCCCCTTTTCCTCGTTGTGGAGGATGAATTGGTTTCCATTCTGCGCGACGCTAGCTTGGGCCAGTTGTTCTCGTGTTACCGCAATGTAAGACTGACATAGCTTGTCCCTGGCCGTCTCCTTTACCGCGCGAACTGTGGGGCTGCTGCCATAGTCGTCAGCGAACGCCCTCGCAAGTGTGCGTTCAAACTCCTCCTTTGCCATCAGGTGATGGCCGGGCTCAGCGAGGAACGTTCGAATATCACGGACCGCTTTCAAGGCTGCAATGGTTTCCCCGATTTTGCCGCCGTAAACATCGCACACCCATTCGGCGGCCCCCGACCGTTCGTCCTCGTAATTAAGAGTACTGTCGATCCAGTACTCGATACATTTGCTGCCAATACGTGCAAGGTCCGGAGTAGAAGGCAGCTCGCGCGGGTCGCTACACCCCATGCCAAGCATCACGAGGCGGGCGTGAGTGTCGGAAATTAGGACGCACCGATGAAGCGGAAGTGGCGAGCGGCAACGCACAATCCTGCCTGCACCTTGCGCCGTTGTTTCGAGGACTGCAACCGAACCAAAGCTGGACCATTTCATCAGCTTCTGAATCGCCTTGACATTACCTGCACGCAATTGCTGGCTTAATTGCTCCCGCATCTCCCGCCCACCGATCGACACAGCCTGAACCGCGATTCGGCGGTAGTTCAATGGATTAACAAAATTTCGAGGGTGCTCGGCGAACGCAATCAAGTTGAAGTCAACAAAAGGATTGCGCGGGTCGATATGAAAATCGTCGCCCATGTAGGCGCGGCCGCACTTGCCAAGCTTCACGTTAGTAAGGTCGTTGCGAAAGTTGGCCCCTTTCCCAATTTTCTTGATGACGGAGACGATCAAGCCATTCATCGGCTCATCCCGGCTCAGCAAAGGGCCCATTCGAGACGATACTGCACATTCGATCTCGTCAAATAAAATGGAATCGCGTGTTGGACTTGGCGCAGAGTTCGCGGAGCGCTGAATTTTTCCTTCCGTGATCCACGTTTCAAGGATTGACAGACCAGGTCTGAGAACATCCGTGTTAATTCCGCAAAGCTCGCCAATGTTCAGCTCCTGGTAGCTTCGCTCCAGCTGGCGCAACAGTTCCCGAGCGTGCTCATAACTGTTAACCAAGACAATCCCGATCACTGGGATGCCTTGTTTGTTCCAAGAAAGGATTATATCGGTTAATTTCTGATATCCGTTCTGGTATTCTGAGTCCTCACCTGGCCGGTCCTTGCTGACCTGAAAGATCTCTACCTCAAGCGGTCGTTTATCCCATCGACGTGCGTCGTATAAAGCATTGGTTGCGTTTCGTTTCAACCGGTAAAGCTCGCTTCTGGAAGGGTCGTCCACATCAATAACTGAATGCTTACCCGAATGCTCCAGTGCCAATTCTGCGCGAAATTTGCGCAGCACCCAATCAAGGTTGATGTTCGTGTAAGGTGACTTAACCCGGATCGTCGCGGAGGAAAAAATTATTGAATTTCGATTTTTGAGCTGGTTATAAAGCAACAATTCTGGTGGCGGATTGCTGACATTGAGCGTGATTTTCAGAGGCTCGCGTTCAGCAATATCGCCCGTCGGTCGATGGACTTCGCAAAACGCGATCCCGTGTTTATAATAGTAATCTTCTGCGAATATTTCCTGCGTTTTGTCCCGCAAAGTCTTCATGCTGTTGCCGAAATCGATCTCGCTAAGCGCCAAGTCGCGTAACTCCTGCTTCACTGCCGAATGCAATTGAAAGTTTTCGCTGAGCTCGACGGTCACATGATCGCGAAAGGGGATAGGGGGTACGTATTTGTGCAATTTGTAAGCCCAGTGGAAATAGGTTACAAGTGGCTTGATGGCGCGCGAGAAGGTGGCGCGCACTAGGTTGCCTAGCGGTACAGTCAAGGAAACGACGTTGGACGGCGTAGTTGATTGAGCCTCGACAGCTTTGCTCGATGGCCGGACGATTTGTGGTGGAAACCGCGCTGTCGACCAGTCCGGCCCAGTGATGGTAAGAACAAAACAATATGGGGTGCCATCGTCGCGTAGTTGCTTATGCAACACGTAGCGGGGGAAATCCGCCATCACCAATGCACACCGATCACGGCTTACCGGCAACAAGTAGTCGCCTTGCTCCTTGGGGTTCGACTGATATACGTTGACCGGTAGCCACTGCCCAGCCTGAACAATGGTATCGGCAGATGTCCCCAGATAAATGGACGACGTCTGTTCGTAGAAATGCCGGATCCATTCCTGCTCGAACTGTCTTCGGTTGAATAATTCATGGGTAAGGGCTGCAGTGCTGAGCAGTTCTGTCTGAACTGCTTTTTCGTCGACGTAGCCAAGCATAGTTTCAAAAACGTCTGCCGCCTCTTCATAGAGGAATACCGCATCAGTAATATCCCCAAAGTCGGCGTGCCGGACAGCGACCTCCCCATTATGAACATAAAAAGCGGCGGCATGATACCTAAGCTTTGCAGAGGTAAGAAGGGCAATCCTGGGACGCCTGGCACGCGATATACGGTCCTGCCCGTTGGCGGGAGGATCGTGAGGTAGACGGGCGCCGAAAAAGGAACCTCCGGCAAGCGGGCATGCGTGGTTACATGCCTCAAACAGCTGTGCTGGCTCAGCAGATTGCAATTGGGGCCGCAAGCGTTCCCTGCAACGATCGCGGAATTCACTCAACTTGATGAGTTTGCGCTCGGCCGTGGCCGTAATCTCCTTCTGCCAGTCCCGGTCGCGCCGCAGTGGGCAATGCGGCGGAATAAGGCCCTCATCAACCATATGTTCTTCTACCTCATGTGGTTGAAGCGGCTGATTGGCCAGTTCGCGTAGGCGGCGAGCGTATTCTTCCGCACCAAGGAAACGGATGAGGCGCTGGTGACTGCCGCGTTTCCAGTAGTTACCGAGATGGCGGTGCTGGGAAGCAACTATCACGACTTTTAGACGACGCTCACTGTCCAGTCCTTCTAGGAAAGAATCGAGATTGTTCAGGAATTCGCTGGCGGAGGTGGTCTTCCCGGTGCCCGTCGCGCCAGTGTCAATGCCAATGGCGACTCCTCCGTCCAAGTGCTCCATGATCACCGCTTTCAATATGGCGATTGTGGAGTTGTTTGCGTTGTCCACGGCCTCACCTAGCAATCAAGTCGACCCTAAACAGTCTATGTATTACAACTGTTTGCTTCAATGGTGGCGTGGCAATCACAAGGGATATATCTGATTAAACACTGATCAGCTCGATTTTCAACCCCTTGAATCCCATCTGGCGCATAGACCGCCAACGCACAGGCTTTCAGCACGTTCTCATACAGCCCACCTTTTGTAGACAGGTAGAAATAATGCGTGTTTAGGCGCACTGGTGCCGCTGCGGGAAGTTACGGGAGTTTGGTGCGGTGCTGATAGACATACTTCTCAGCATGGCATAATTGGGCCTTCTTGAGAGGCCCGAACAGCGGAAGGCAATGTGCCGATCGAAATCTCCATTGCCGAGGGGGACCGCCACGTTAGAGTCGCACGCGGAGCAGCCTATGACTCTACACTTGGGAACGGCGCGACAGGTCTCAGCGGTACAATAGCGGTACACTCGCAACCATCTCTTGTTTTATGTAAATTTCGCTAGCCCATTGATTCGTTGTATACTTTTTCCTTCACCAACCTACGCTTACCTGACCTCGATTTACCTACGGACCTGGTTTTGCTGGCAAACTTATAATCCGGTGGTGCCCGGTTCGACTCCGGGGAGGCCTACCAAACTTAGTATTGAAAACAAGGGGTTGCGTCCAGGACGTTACCCCTTTTTCTTTGTGCAAGCAGACAAGGTTCAACAAAGGGTCAACGCTCGCCGAAGACCTCAGCCCAGTAGCCTTGCCATCTTCCGCGTCGAGCTGCCATCTTTGAGCCTCTTCGAAAAACAGGTTGAGTCTGCCTGATAGCTCCTCTTTGATGTATGCATGTTGAACTTTCGGTGCAATCTCGGCATACGATTTTAAAGAACCGATGGTTGCGGCTATAAGGCAAGCATCGGAAATTTCAGAGCTTGACGCACCTTGAAAATCTTCGTTGGCCAAAATTAGATAGGCCATGCGTTCGATTTTCGAAACGATCGGTTCAGATAGTGGCTTCGAATTTCTTAGTCGATTGCAAAGTTCAACATACTCTACCGGTACTGGAGACCGCCGAAATTCTCTGACGCAGTAATCCGCGACTGAGTTAATTCCGGTAACAGTGAACCGGTTGAGGATTGGAGTCCATAAATCAACCTACCGCAGCTTTCGGATACTTGGCGTGTTTGTTCAAGGGCGGCTTATCTTGTCTACGGGTCCTCATCCTCACTGTCTCCTGCTTATTCGGTCACTGCCGCATGAGCCTCATCCACGGACAGGCCTTTCGTGATCAGCTTGACCATTGCCTCTTTCTGGTAATTGTCGATCTTGTATTTGCCAGGACTCGCTTTGTCGGCCTTGTATACCAAGTCGCGTGCTTCCGCCTCGGTAACGGTCCTTCGCTGCTTCCTTTCCGCGCGCTGGGCGGCTTCCTGGGCTTCGATATCGAAAGCGTTGGCAATGTCTGCGCTCACGCCGTCCCAGTCGTAGGCGAGCACTGCTGCCTTGTCGATTTCCCAGTCCCGCGCCTCTTGGTAGGCAATCCCGGGCTCGCCGGTAGCGTTGACGCCAAGGCAGGCCAGGTTGGGCAAGGCGAGCTTTTCGCAGATCAGTTGCACGACCAGCAGGCGGGTGCCGATATTGGTGGGAATCGCGGCCTCGATATACGACGCTTTGGAATAGGCCGCCTTGGTCCGTTCGACGAGTTTTCCATACCGGATCGTGATGTCACGCTGATCCGCAGGTTTGTTCAGTTCTGCCTTCAGATGCTCGAGAAGAACAGCAAAATAAAGGCGGGCAAGGGCGACGCTGATAACGGTGATGTTGGTTGCTGGCATTTAATGTGGTGGCGGAAATTAATTGTATTTAGGAAAAAATACCTGAAGGCAGTGAACTTTTGTGACTACTTCCTGTCGATGCCGCACAGCTTGGCAGAGGCAGCGACAGTTCGTGTCGCTGCATCGCTGCGACACGAACTGTCGCAGGAAGCGGCTAAGCTGAGGTCTCGTGGAATCGATATGGAGGATGGATGGATGACGTGTTCGTGACCGGCGACGGCTTCATGGTGGTCGCCGGCGGACAGGCCGGCGCCGATCGCGCTGCGCTGGACTTTGCTATCGAACAAGGGATATCCCATGGCGGCTGGTGCCCGAAAGGGCGCAAGTCCGAGGACGGGACGCTGCCCGACCGCTACTGGCTGAAGGAGACCCCGGCCGCATCCTACTTGCAGCGCACCGAATGGAACGTGCGTGACAGCGACGCCACGCTGATCTTCACGCTCGACGACAAGCTCGACGGCGGCTCGAAACACACCGCCGCGTTCGCGGACAGCTTGGGCAAGCCCTGGCTGCACGTGCGCCCCGGCGTGCATCCCAAGTACGTGGCGCGCTTCCTGGCGCGACATGGCGTGAAGATCCTGAACGTAGCCGGCAAGCGCGAGTCCTCGGCGCCGGGCATCGGCGAACTGGTGCGGCAGGTGCTGTCGCAGGCATTGCAGCGTTAAGGATCTTCGACAACGCCCTATGGCCCCGATCGGACCTTCGGCACCACATCCTGATTAGCTGGTATTTCCTGCTGGAAATATTTTTGGTAACATGACATTTTGAACCAGACGGCGGCCGGCGTCATCGGCGCCGCACAAGTACACATGCCCGGACTGATCGAACACATCGACGCCATCGCGCGCAAGAAGAAGCGCGCCGTGCTCTACCTCGAATTCCATCCCCGGCCTTTCAAGGAATGGCGCAACTACGAATACCGGGACGATCCGACACGTGCGGCCGTGCTGAGCTGGTTCGACGCGCACGGCGTGCCGTGGACCGCATGCGGTCCGTTCGCCGATCCGTGCGTGATGGCCCCCTGGCTGGGCCAGGTCTACATCGACGTCCCGTACGACGAGTCGCTGCCCGAGTACCGGGCGCTGCGCGACTATCTCGAGCATCCTGACGGGACCATCCGCCACGAAGGCGTGCGCTTCTACGCCATGCCGCTCGACTATGCGATGCAGAATGCCGAGCATGACGAACCCGGTTTCTGGGAACGCTGGGCGGAGAACTTCTGATGGCGACCAACCAGCAATCGCTGCTGCGCCAGTGGCACATGCTGCGCATGGTGCCGCGCGCGCCCGCCAAGGTCTCGGCCAGGGAGTTGTGCGAGCGCTTGTGCGCAGCAGACTTCAGCGTGGACAAGCGCACCGTCCAGCGCGACCTGAATGAATTGTCCGCCGTGTTCCCGATCACGTGTGACCGCCGCGACAAACCGTTCGGCTGGAGCTGGCTGCGCGACGCCTCGAGTTTCGATTTGCCGGGCCTGACCGTGCCCGAAGCCCTGACGCTGACCCTGGTCGAGCAGCACCTGCGGCACCATCTGCCGCCGATCACGGTCGACGCGCTGCGCCCGCATTTCCACTCGGCGGCGCGGACCCTCTCGACCGTCGACGGCTCGGCGCCATCGCGGGCCTGGCTGGACAAGGTGCGCAGCGTGCCGCCCCAGCAGCCGCTGCTGCCGCCGCGCATGGACGAGGAGTGCCAGCGCATCGTCTACCTGGCTTTGATGCAGGACCGCCAGCTCAAGCTGCATTACCGCAAGCGCGATGCGGAAGAGCCGACGGTCTACGCCTCGGTGCATCCACTGGCTGTGGTGCAGCGCGGCGGCCTGGTCTACCTGGTCTGCATGTTTGGCCGCTACGAGGACGTGCGCACCATCGCGCTGCACCGGGTGCAGCAGGCCGAGGCGCTGTACGAGCCGGCGCGCAAACAGCCCGGGTTCGACATCGACGCCTATATCGCCTCTGGCCAGTTCGGCGTCATTGCCGGCGATCCGGTCAATGTGCGTGCGGTGTTCACCCGCGCGGCCGGCGAGCACCTGTTCGAAACGCCGCTCAGCGCCGACCAGGTCCTCACGACCGATGCCGACGGCCGGCTGATCCTGGCCGCCACGGTCCCGAATACCCGCGCGCTGGTCTGGTGGCTGCTCGGGTTCGGCGACGGCGTAGTGATCGAAGAGCCGGCGGCCCTGCGCGAAGAAATAGCCGGGATTGCGCAGCGGATGGCTGCGGCATATGCCTGAACCGCGTTCGCGGCCCGATTCCATTTACCTGAAGATGTTTAACATGAAAAAACCACACGCCCACCGCGCCATCCTCGTCGGCGCTCGAATGCCTGTGCAAGACCAGGTACAGCAACACGACGGTGTACATCGCCGCACACGGCAGCAGTAGAAGTGTTGGCAACGTCGATCTGTTGGAAGCCTTGGTCAGCATTAACGTCTTATCGCGTGACTACAATATTACCGGCGTCCTGCTGGGCTCTTGCTATGCGGGTAAGGCATCCACGACCATCGAAGCTTGTATCGAAGAGAGCGCCATTCGTTGGTGCGTCGGTTATGCGTCGAGTGCCTCGTGGATGGAAGGAACGCTGATCGATTGCTCGATTCTATCGGTGATGAGCGAATTGACGGCAGAGGATCATTGCGACGCCGCGATCCTGACCAACGCCCTGGCGGATGCGGTGGCCCCGTTTGCCGCCACCTATCCGATCGGTGACGACCGTAAAAACCGTCCGGTTGCATTGAAAGCGTCGCTGCAGGCCGTGATCCAGCCTGCCGGGCAGGGACACAGGGCGCGCAACGTGAGCGACCAGGTCTTTCAGGCGCATGCGCGGCGCCAGCTCCCCTGAAGAGACGTCTGGATGAAGAAAGAGAATTACTTACGCGATCCCGCCGTTACCTCCTTCGTCGAATGGATGGGGCAGAACCTCCAGGCCGACTCGCGGCTCGGCCATGGCTATACCCGCCCCCGACAGGCGCCGCTGCGGTTCCGCAACCTGGGCGATGCGTTCGAACAGTATGCGTGGGCGTTCAACTTCAAGCGCATCGACGGAGACCGCTGTTCTGGCAGCACGTTTACCGAAAGCGAAGCCGTGCTCGGGGATTTACAGCGGCAGCTGCGCGCGGCCTTGAAGGCCGGGAGTGATGCCACGGTCTGCAATGCGGCCATTGAAGTGGTGCGGTGGGGCGGCGTCGCGCGGCGCAACGAGGAATGGCTGCGTGCCAGGCAAAGCGGGCTTGCCGAGCTGCTTGGCAAGGTCAAGACAGCGCTCGAAACCCATGACGACGCCGCGGACTTCGGCCCGGAACTGCGCTTCAATGCGGGTATGACGAAGGTGTATTCGCTGCTGCTCGACCACTTCGTGATTTACGACAGCCGGGTGGCCGCTGCGCTGGCTTGGTTCGTGGTGGAGTGGGCGCGCGAGCGCGGGCAGGAACCGGATGCCATTCCACCGGCCCTGCAGTTTGCATGCATGACTGCGAATGAGGGGCCGAATGTGGCCCAACCGAAGTGCCGCAATCCACGCCCCGGCGTCCTGTATTTCCCTTATCTGCGGAACCGCCCCTATGTCCACGTGCTGTGGAACCTGCGAGCCAGCTGGATCGTCGAGTAGCTGCTGGCTATGCATCGCGACACGCGGTTCGGATCTGGCCCGGCCGCCAGCCGCAAACTGGAAGCGGCGCTCTTCATGTGGGGGTATGACCTGGGCTTCCCGGTAGCGTAGGCAGGGCGGCGCAGGATCGGTTGGTGGGCGCGGCGGGGAGCTAGATAAGCCGTTCGAGATTGTCGCTCGGATATTCTATCGATGCTCCGTCACGCCCACCTGCCGGCACATATCGAGCACCGGACACGTTGAACAGCGCGGCCGGTTCCCCGTGCAGATGTGCTTCCCGAACGGCACCAGCAGACGGTTGATATCGATCCAGTACCGCTCCGGCAGCTTTGCTTCCAACGCTACCAGGGTCTTCTCCGGCGTCGAGGCAGACACATAGCCCCAGCGCCCGGCCACCCGGTGCACGTGGACGTCGACGCTGATGACGGGCGTGCCGCAGGCGACGCCCAGCACCAGGTTTGCGCACTTGGGGCCGACGCCGGCGAACGACAGCAGTACGTCGCGCTCGCCGGGTAGCGTGCCGCCAAATTTTTCTTCGACTTCGCGGGCGATGGCAAGGATCTGGTTGGCCTTTCGTTCGTGAAAGGTGCTGGGGCTGATCAATGGATCCAGCTCTTCCCAAGTCAGGCGCGCGACTTCCGCAGGCGTGCGTGCCCGGGCGAACAGCCTGCGCGACACCGGCAGCGTCACCTCGTCATAGGTGCGGATTGAGATGATGCAGGCCAGCAGTTGTTCGAAGACGGAGGTATAGTCTTCCTCGGCCAGCTGGAATAGCGCCGCCTTGGGCCACGGTTTTACCGCTTCCTCGATGCGCGCGAATGCGATGCCGACGTCGAATGGGAGCTTCTCCATATAGCAGGTCTCCGGCTGACTTTCGTGTAATAGTTCAGTTACAACCGCTTGCATTTGATACGGTTTAGCTCTTTCCGGAACAGCTTGCTGACGTTACCCTGTGTACATGTTTATGACAACTATAAGGGGAAACATCATGAAAAACATCTCTGCATTCGGCTCCCGCCTTGCCTTGATCGCCGCTTTCGCCGCCGCTGGCGCCGCGCCGCTGGCCGCCCAGGCTTCGCCGGACCATCACGAGCGCGCATCGTCCGCGCATTGCCAGAACTGCGGTACCGTGGTCTCGACCCGTACCTATGAACGCGCTGCCGAGCGCGCCAGCGGCTTGGGTGCCGGTGGCGGCGCCGTGGTCGGCGGCCTGCTGGGCAACCAGGTCGGCAGCGGCAACGGCCGCACGCTGGCCACCATCGCCGGCGCCGTCGGCGGTGCCTACGCCGGCAACCGCGTCGAGCGCAACATGCACTCCGTGACCTACACCGACGTCCGCGTCCGGATGGCGAACGGCGGCTATCGCACCTTCACCGAGCAGGGCCGTTCGCGCTTCGGCAACGGCGAGCGCGTGCGCGTGCAGCAGGGCCGCCTGATCCACGACTAAGTCCGCAACCTGACTTTTTCGATCAGCATGCCGCTGGCCGGCAGGGTCGGGATGCGGCGCAGGCTGATCGACAAGTCCTGCGGCGGCACTTCGTAGGCGATCTCGGCGGCGAACAGTTTCGCCGCCGACTTGAGCAGGTCGACCGTCACGGATTCACCGGGGCAGCGGTGCCCCGCATAGTGGTCGCCGCCGCCCTGCGGGACCAGGTCGAAGCCGCTGCTCTCGAAGCGCTCGAAGCGCTCGGGACGAAACACTTCCGGATCGCCCCAGATCGCCGGATGCATGTCGGTGCCGTACAGGTCGAGCAGGACCCAGGTGCCTTTCGCGACGTGCATGCCGTGCCAGTCGAAACCGTGCAGCGCGCGTCCGCCGATCGCCGGCAGGAAAGGGTAGTAGCGCCGTACTTCCTGGGCGAACATCGCTAGAAACGCCTCGTCGCCGGTGGCGATGCGTTCCCGGCATGCCGGATGCTCGTGCAGGGCCAGCACCGCGAACGCGATGAAGCGCGCCACCGCCACGGTCGGCCGCAGGAAGTTGATCAGCTCCACCGCCGCGTGCTTGCGGTCGATCTGCCGGCCGTCGGCGTCGCGGTGGCGCGCGATCGCGTTCAGCGCGCTGTCGAAGGGCGCCTGCGCCTGGCCACTGCGCACCGCGTCGACCAGCGCGCGGGCCCAGCGCTCGGTGCGGTGGCGCAGCCTCAGCGCCTTCCAGGTACGTGGCCCGGCCGAGGCGGCGCCGTCGATCATCGCCGAAAACTCCGCCGTGCGCTCGCGCGCCTCGTCGGCGCTGATCGGAATCCCGGCCCACTGGCATACCGCGCGGCACAGGACCAGTTCCGCTTCCCGATGCACGAGCACGGACGGCTGGCCGGCCCAGCGCGCGAACTGCGCGCGCCACTGCGCCACCGCCAAGCCCACCAGGCGCTGGCGTTCCAGCGGCCCCAGCAGCGACATGAACATCGCCTTGCGCTTGCGGTGCGTCTCGCCGTCCAGCGCCATCACGCTGCCGAAGTCCTGCAGCAGCGCCAAGGTGGTCGGCGGCAGCGCGTGGCGGCGCGTGAAGCGCCCCGGCTGGTAGAACATGCGCGCCGCGTCTTCGCCGCGCACGCACAGCGCCTTGCGCAGCATGATGCGGGTGGTGAAGATATCGGTGCCGAAGCGTTCGAAACGGCCGGTCAGGAAGCGGTAACCTTCGGACAGCAGCGCCAGGGTGTGGTCGAAGCCGGCGTCGGCGGGCACGGTCGCGGGCTTGGCCACAGGCTTTCCTTTCAATGCGGGGTCGGGAGGTACAGCGAATCCGGCGTGTCCTGCAGCGCGCGCGGCAGGAATATGCTCACCGTGGTGCCCTGGCCGGGTGCGCTCGCCAGACGGATGTGGCCGCCGCTCTGCTTGACGAAACCGTGCGCCATCGACAGCCCCAAGCCGGTGCCCTTGCCCTCCGGTTTGGTGGTGAAGAAGGGTTCGAAGGCGCGCTCCATCACGTCCGGCGGCATGCCGCTGCCGGTGTCGCTGACGGCGATCTTCACGTATTCGCCCGGCCGGATGTGGGTGTCGGCCAGTTCGCTGCCCTCGTCGACGCGGACGTTCTCGAGCGCGATCGTGATGCGGCCCTCGTTGTTCATGGCGTCGCGCGCATTGATCACCAGGTTGAGCAGCACGTTCTCCAGCTGGTTCGGGTCGACCAGCGTGTTCCACAGTTCGGCGGGGATCGCGAACCGGATCTCGATCGCGTCGCCGGCCGCGCGGTGCAGCAGGCTGTCCATGCGCTCGATCAGCTGGGCCATGTTGACCACGCTCGGATGCAAGGGCTGGCGGCGCGCGAAGGCCAGCAGCTGGGCGGCCAGCTTCTTGCCGCGTTCGACCGCGTCCATGATGCTGAGCAGGCGCTTGCGGCTGGTCTCCTCGTTGCGCATCATGAGCTGCACGTTGACGCTGATGATGTGCAGAATGTTGTTGAAGTCATGCGCGACGCCGCCGGTGAGCTTGCCCACCGCCTCCAGCTTCTGCGAGCGCAGCAGCGCCGTGCGCGCCTCGACCAGGCGCTGCTGGCGCTGGCGCTCGCGCTCTTCAAGCTCCTTGCGCGGCCGGATGTCGCGCACGAAGGCGATGGCACCGTAGCCCGCCGGCGAGGGCAGGGCGGTGACCGCGATCTCGACCGGGAATGGGTGGCCGTGGCGGTCCGACAGTTCCAGCTCGGCCGGTCCGGCCAGCAGCGTGCATTCGCCGCGCGCGGTGAACGCGGCGACATGGGCGCGCCAGCGTTCGCGCCCTTCCGGCCCGGCGATCAGCTCGGTGGCTTCGCGGCCGAGCGCTTCTTCCTCGGTCCAGCCGAACAGCTTGCTGGCCTGGGCGTTCCAGTCGGTGACGCGGCCGTCCGGTCCGACCGCGAGGAAGGCGTCGTAGGCGTTCTGCAGGATCAGGCGGATGCGCTGGCGCTCGGCGTCGATGCGGTCGCGCGATGCGCGCAGTTCGAGTGTCATGCCGCTCGCCAGCTGCAGGGCGCGGCGGCGCTCGGTCGCGAGCAGCCACACCACCAGGCCGAGAAGCAGCCCCAGGCCGATACCGGTGACGGCGATCGCGACGGTCGGGCGCTTGTCGAGCGTGGCTTCGAGCCGCGCCGCTGAGCGGACCGACAGGGTCCAGGTGCGGCCGGCGGTATCGATCGTCTCGGCATGCGAGAACATCGCGCGCTGGCCCGCCGGACGCGCGCCGGGCGAGCGGTACAGCAGGGCGGCATCGATTCCCTGGCGGCCGTCGTAGATCTCGACATCGAGGTCGCTCGCATGCTCGCCGCCCAGGCCGCGCATCAGGTCGTTCATGCGGAACGGCGCATAGACCCAGCCGACGATGGCGGCGCGGCGCTGCTCCTCCGTGCTGCGCGGCAGGCCGCGGCGGTAGACCGGCACGTACATCAGGAAGCCGGGCTGCACGCCGTGCGCGCCTTCCTGCACCAGCGTGACCCGGCCGGTGGCGACCGCCTCGCCGGTGTCGCGCGCCGCCTCCATCGCCGCGCGCCGCACCGGTTCGCTGAACATGTCGTAGCCGAAGGCGCGCAGGTTGCTGCCGTCGAAGGGCTGGATGTGGGTGATCGAGGTGTAGATGTCGCGCGGGCCGGGCGGCTTGACCTCGTAGCCGGTAAAGCCGGCGGCGCGCATCGCGGCGACGTGCGCGCCGAGCCGGGAAGGCGGGATGATCGTGGCGATGCCGAGCGCCTGGATACCGGGAAAGCTCTCGTTCAGTTTGAGGACCGCGTAATAGTCGGCGAAGTCGCGCTGGCTGACCTCGACCGAGCCGCGCAGGAAGCCGCGCGCGCCCTGCAGCACCTGCTCGTAGACCTCCATGCGGCGTGCCAGCACGGCGGACAGGTCGCGGGTGCGGTAGTTGAAGGTGGCTTCGAGTTCGTTTTCGGCGCTGCGCTCGACCTTGTGCGCCACCACGTAGGTCACGATCAGCGCCACCAGGAACATCAGCGCGGCCAGCAGCAGCGGAACGGCGGCCGGGCTGCGTGGCGGAGCGGAGTTGGCGGAATGATCGGAAAGCGGCATGTAGGCTGTCGCGACAAGGACGTGGTGGTGGGCAGGAGCATACCCGTCCATGCTGTGGCAAGGCGCACAACAATAGCCGGCATTGGCGCGGGACTGTTGCCCCGGCTACAATTATGACACCCATTCCACCACGCCGATGCACGCCTCCGACTCCATCCCATCCGCCAGCCTGCTGCGCCGCCTGCAATGGTCGCTGGCCGCCGTCGTGTTCGCCGCGCTGCTGTGGGCCGCGCTGGCGCCGCTGCGCTATCCCACGCGCGAACGCCTGCTGGAGTTTCCGCGCGGCGCTGCGGTGTTGCGCGGCCACACCGGGCCCGCGCCGGTGCCCGCCGAGGTAGGCCTGACGCTCGGCGTGCGCGACGTCCTGCTGCTGCGTAACCATGACCTGGCGCCGCACGTGTTCGGCCAGGTGCTGGTGCTGCCGGGGCACGTGGTGCGCCTGCCTTTCGAGCAGACCGGCGACTATCCCTTCGCCTGCGACGCCGCGCCGGCCTCGCAAGTGATGGTGCGCGTGCTGCCGCAGCCGGACCCCGGCTGGCCCCGGCTGCGCTGGCGCCTGGCGGCTTTGCTCGAGGCCGTGCGCGACTTGCCGCTGCAGGCTCCGGGCGATTGAATCGTGCTCCGTCTCGCGCGGCGAATCTGTCATGATGCGCGCATGGCCACGATCTCCTTACCTCTGTTCCCGCTCAGCACGGTCTTGTTTCCGGATGGCGTGCTGCCGCTGCAGATTTTCGAGGTGCGCTACCTCGACATGATCAGCCATTGCCTGACGGAAGATGCGCCATTCGGCGTCGTGCTGCTGACGCATGGACAGGAAGTGCGCACCCCGCAGGGACTGGAGCGCTTCGTGGAATCGGGCACGCTGGCCTCGGTGCACGACACCACCGCCTCGACCCCGGGCCTGCTGCAGGTAGTGTGCCGCGGCGGTGCGCGCTTCCAAGTGCTTTCCAGCGAGCGCCGCAGCAATGGCTTGTGGATGGCCGAGGCCGAACTGCTGGAAGACGACCACGCGGTGCGCATTCCCTCCGACCTGAAGGGCGCGGCCGACGCCCTCGACCGCGTGTTGGCCTCGCTGCACGACGTGCCGCAAAGCCGCTGGCCGGTGCAGCCGCCGTTCCGCCTCGACGACTGCGGCTGGGTCGCCAATCGCTGGTGCGAACTGCTGCCGTTGCCGAACCAGCAGAAGCAGAACATGCTGATGCTGGATAACCCGATGATCCGCCTCGAGCTGCTGCACGATGTGCTCGACGAGCACGGGCTGATCACGTCCTGAGCCACGTACCCGCCGCGCCGCTGCTTATGTGCCGCTTATTGGCCGGCGCCGGCGTTTGCCGAAGCGCTGCCGCCGAGCGCCAGGTTGGCGCTGATCCCGCCGCTGGCGCTGCCGTTTGCACTGCCGCTGCCGTTCGCACTGCCGCTGCCGTTCGCACTACCGCTGCCGTTCGCGCTGCCGCTGCCCTTGGCCGCACCCGAGCCGGCGCCATCCGCCGCGCCGCGGGCCTGCTTGCCGTCCGCGGCCGCGCCCTGGCCGGCCGAGCGGGCGGTGTTCCTGGCGTTCGCGCTGATCGACGCGCCGTAGTTGCGCGTCGCGCCAGCCTGCGCCTTTGCACCCTGGCCGATCGGCGTGCTCACGCCGCGTGCCGTTTGCGTCGAGGCGGCCTTGCCGGTGCTCCATCCGGTGCCGCCCAGCGCCGCATCGCCGTTCCCATCCATGCCGCCGTGGCCGCCGGCGATGAGCTGTCCGGCCGGCGCAGCCGGTTTTACGCTGCCTGCGTGCGCATCCTGCGCCGCGGGCGCGGCGTTGCCGGCCTGTGGGAGTTTGGACGCATCGCTTGCCTTGCCGGCGCCGGCAGCCGCCGAACCGGCGTGCGCAATGGCGCCGGAAGCGCTGCCGGCGAGGACGCCGGCGGCGTCGCCGGAGACGGTCTTGCCGGGCGCCCCGGCGGCGGCATTGGCGGCGGCATTGACGGCCGACTGGCCGGACGCGGCGCCGTCGAACGAGGCGCTGTGGCGCAGCGCCTCGGTGTCGGCGGCGTGGGCGGCGCGGCGGGCTTCGCCCAGCGAGTCGACGCGCGTGACCGGCACGCCCATCCCGCCGAACTGCCCGCCGCCGCCGACCATGCCGCCGAGCGAGCCGCCGAGGTGGCCGCCGCCGCCGAGCAGCTGCGCGTGGGCCGAGGCGGCCAGGCCGAAGGAAGCGATCAGGGCGATGTGGCGGGCGATGGTCTTGGTCTTGGTGTGCATGTCGTTTCTCCTTGAGTTGGCGCGGACTGTCCGCCGCCGTTATCAGGAAAACGATGCTGCTCAGCCGTTTATTCCATTGCTTCCAAAAAAATTTTAAAAAATTTTTTGCGGCTTTGGAGCAATGGGATGGACGCCCCCACCCGTAACGGCATCGATGTGCCAAAGTGGAAGTATCGAGCAACCACTTGAACCGAGGGGGGCGTCATCATGGAGATTACGACAGTTGGCATC
>NZ_JBKFGF010000086.1:0-26225 GCF_051233485.1 Massilia sp. LXY-6 | reverse complement strand
CCGACCCTGCGCAGATCCAGCAAAAAGGCGTCGACAAGCCGTTCGCCTCGATCGATTTCGATTTCCACCTGTACCGCGAGAGCGACGCCATGCCGAGCACGACCGTCGCCCGTCCGCGCGCCGCCGCCTGATCCGCATGCAGACACCAAGGAGAAGCCATGCCTTTTTTTGACGCCGGCACAAGTCGCCTGCATTACCGTACCGACGGCGATCCGGCCCGCCCCTGCCTGGTGCTGTCGAATTCCCTCGGCACCGACCTGGGCATGTGGGACGCCCAGGCCGCCGAACTGGCCGCCGATTTCTTCGTCGTGCGCTACGACACCCGCGGCCACGGCCAGTCGGCCAGCGGCCCCGCCACCATCGAACGCCTCGGCCGCGATGTCGTGGCGCTGCTCGACCACCTCGGCGTGGCAAAGGCGGCGTTCTGCGGCATCTCGATGGGCGGACTGACCGGGCAGTGGCTGGGCATCCACGCCGCCGGCCGCATCGAGCGGCTGGTGCTGGCGAATACGGCAGCCCGGATCGGCACGCCCGAGGGCTGGAGCGCACGCGCCGGGCAGGTGCGCGCCGAGGGCATGGAAGCGATTGCCGACGGTGCGCCCGCACGCTGGTTCACCCAGGACTTCATCGAACGCGCCCCCGACACGGTGGCGCGGATGGTGCAGACGCTGCGGACCCAGGACGCCGAGGGCTATGCGGCCTGCTGCGACGCCCTCACCCATGCGGACCTGCGCGAGGCCATCCCGCAGATCGGCGTGCCGACGCTGGTGGTAGCGGGCGAATACGACCCGGTCACCACTGTCGCCGACGGCGAATGGCTGCGCGAGCGGATCGCCGGCGCGCAGCTGGCGGTGGTGCCGGCCTCGCACATTTCGAACGTCGAAGCCGGCGCCGCGTTTACGCGCGCGCTGCGCGGCTTCCTGCTCGGCTAAAACAACAAGCATCGCAAGCACGGCCGCCTGTCCCCGGACGGGCGGCCGTGTCTTTTCAAGGAGACAAAAATGGAAACGAGACTGATCATCATCGGTGCGATCACGCTGGGCTACTTCGCCCTGATGTCGATCATCACCTACCGGGTGCGCCGGCACGCCAACAGCAGCGACGGCATGACCGCGGGCGGCCGCAACTACCCGGCCTACCTGATCGGGGCGCTGCTGCTGTCCGAGTTCATCGGCAGCTCGGTCAGCATCGGCACCGCCCAGAAAGGCTTCGAACTGGGCATTTCCGCGGCCTGGAACCTGGTGGCGCTGTCGCTCGGCTTCCTGCTGCTGGCCCTGGTGCTGGTCAAGAAATACAAGGAGAGCGGTCAATCGACGATCTCCGGCATCCTCGCGCAAACCTATGGCGAGCCGGTACGCTATGCCGCCTCGGTCCTGACCATCGTCGCACTGTCGATCGTCGCGGTCGCGCTGTACGCCGGCGGCGGCGCGGTGCTCGCCGCGGTCCTCCACATCGACAAGACCACCGCGATCCTGCTGACCGGCGGCATCACCGTCATCTACGTCAGCCTGGGCGGCATGCGCTCGGTCGTTTACACCAACTTCGCCCACTCGATCATGAAATACCTCGGCATGATCCTGGCGCTCGCGTTTGCGCTGGAGGCAAGCGGCGGCATCCAGGTGCTGCAGGTGCAGCTGCCGGCCAGGATGTTCGACTGGGTCGAAGTCGGCTGGGGCCAGATCGTCGCGTGGATGATCGGCGGCATCGGCTCGATCTTCGCGACCCAGTACGTGATCCAGGCCCTGGTCAGCACCGACAACCCGGCGGTGGCCAAGCGCGCCTGCTTCTACGTGTCCGCGCTGATGATCCCGTTCGGCCTGATGGCGGCCGTGGTCGGCATGTGCAGCGCCGTGATGTATCCGGGCGTGAAGTCGATCGACGCCTTCCCGACCCTGATCGCGCACATGCCGGCGTTTTCGGCCAGCGTGATGGTGGTCGGCCTGGCCGGCGCCCTGTTCGGCGGCATCGCCGCGACCACCCTGGCCTCGGCGACGCTGGCCATGAAGGATTTCTACGATCCGATCTTCAACAAGGAGAAGGACGACCGCAAATCGGTGCGCTTCATCCGCATCGCCATCCTGTTCGCCGGCCTGCTGCCGCTGGTGCTGGCCCTGTCCGCGGACAAGCTCCTGATGATCGCCTTCCTCGGCAAGGCCCTGCGCGCGACCCTGGCCGTGCTGGTGCTGATGGCCTTCTACGCGCCGACCTTCGGCACGCCGCGCGGCGCCTTCGTCGGCGTGATCCTGTCGGTGGTCGCCACCATCGGCTGGTTCCTGGCCGGGAACCCGTTCGGCGTCGACAGCTCCTACCTGGCGTTGGCCGCGCCCCTGCTGACGATGGGCATCAGCCACCTGTTCAAGGCGCCGCCGGCGCCGAAGCTACCGTCGGGCTCGACGGCGGCGACATCCTAGGTCAGCCCTTCGGCGGTCGCCGGTTGGCGACCGCCACCAGCGCGATCAGCATGACGCGGCGCCGCCGGGCTCAGCCGGCGAGTATCCGCGCGATGCCCTGGCCGACCAGCCGCGCCACCGTCACCGCCAGCAAGGCAAGCAGGATCAGTTGGCAGAGACGCAGCGGGAGCTCGTGGCCGCGCCAGCGGCTGCCGAAACGCAAGGGACGGTGCAGACGCGTTGCCAGGTTCGATGGTGCCAGCCGAAGTTTCATGATGGTCTCCGCTTATAGGCTCTTGTGTAAGGCCAGCATACGCCGGGTCTGGCCCGCCCGCAAATGCATGTCCGGCCAAACGTACATGCCGCATGGATTCTGCCCTAAGCCGTAGGAAAGTTTATACTCGCGGGCAAGGCCGGCGCGGTCCGCCAATAAAAAAGCGCCGCTGTCGCTTGCGCGGACAGCGGCGGATAACTCAGCCGATCACTGAGATGGAGACACAAAGAAGTACAGAGAACTACTAACGAAGCATGACAGGAAGTTGGGACGCCCCGGGCGGGCACAAGGGCCTGAATGGGTTACCGACTTCCCGTCGTCGCGTCAGCGCAGTCGCACATCCTGTTTTCATTTCCCCGGGCACGTTTCCACGGGCATATTTTTCCCGTCACGGTTAAGATCAGTCCATGTCCCGTTTCCAAGCTGTGGACGTGTTCCGGGTACTGGCGATCCTCGCCGTCATCGCCCTGCACACGGCCAGGCACGAAGGTCCCGGCGCGGTCGGGAGCGCCTTCGATGCCGCCACCTTCCTGAACCAGGGCGAACGGTTTGCCGTTCCCCTGTTCTTCATCCTGTCCGGCTATTTCTGGTCGGCAAAATGCAGCGGCCGCGCCGATTACCTGCGCTGCTCGCTGGCGCTGGCCCGGCGGGTGCTGCTGCTGTTCGTGGCCTGGTGCGCCGTGTATTTCCTGGTATCCGAGCTCGACACGCTCGGCCGGCTGGGCGTGGCGGGCACGCTCGCGGCGTGGGCCACCCGGCTGGCGACGATGCGCGGCGGCTTCGCCACGCTGCTGCTGCAGGGGGCCAAGGTCCACCTGTGGTTCCTGCCGGCGCTGGCGATCGCGGCACTGATCAGCGGCGCGCTGCTGTCGCGCCAGCTGGAGCGCAGCCTGTTCGTCCTCGCGATCGTCCTGTACGCGATCGGGCTGGCCGGCAAGGCCTATGCCGACACCCCGTTCGGTTTCCACATCGCCTTCAACCTGCGCAATGGCCCATTCTTCAGCCTGCTGATGTTCGCCACCGGCCACGCGCTGCGGCGCCGCGGTCCGCAACCATCCTGGGCCGCCACCGGCGCCCTGCTCGCCATCGGCGGCCTGCTGCTGCAGCTGTGCGAGGCCGGCTGGCTGCACCACCGCTTCGGCACGAACATGGCGCAGGACTTCACGCTCGGCACCTGGCCGTTCGGGCTCGGCATGGCGATGATCGCGCTGGCGGACCCGCGCCCGGCGCGGATCCCCGCGCTGGCCGCGCTGGGTCCGCTGGTGCTTGGGGTCTATGCTTCCCATTACCTGTTCGTGGACGGGCTGCGCGCCGTCGACGGCATCGAAGCCGGCCCGGCCGGCGGCTTGCGCTATGTGATGCTGGTATTCCTGCTGTCGCTCGGCTTCACCTGGATCGTCTCGCGGATACCGGTGGCGCGCCGCGCCGTCACCTGAACGGCTAACGGACGCCCGATTCCCGGCAACTACGGTAGGATCGGGGCATGTGTGGACGATTTGACCAAAGCCAGACCGCGCGCCACTACGCCAGTGCGTTCGGCTGGGCCGATGCCGTCTTCGACAGCGAGTCGGGGCCGACCACGAATGCCGCGCCAGGCACCTACCGCCCGGTGATGCATATCGAGGATGGCGAGCACCGCGTCGACGACGTGTTCTGGAGCTACCGCCCCAAATGGGCCGAGGGCAAGATTCCTATCGCCATCAACGCACGCCTCGAAAAGCTGGCCAGCAGTTACTGGTCGCGCCTGCTCAAGAATGGCCGCGGCGTCGTGCCCGCCGACGGCTGGTACGAATGGACCGGCGAAAAAGGCCACAAGCAGCCCTGGCACATCCACCGCAAGGACCACGCTCCCCTGTTCCTGCTGGCGCTCGCCAACTTCGGCTCCTTCGAGGAAAACCGCGCGGAAGCCGGTTTCGTGCTGGTCACCGACGACGCCTCGGGCGGCATGCTCGACATCCACGACCGCCGTCCCGTCGTGCTCGGCGCCGAGGATGCCGCGCTCTGGCTGTCCCCCGCCCTGAGCCCGCAGCAGGCGCTCGAACTGGCCCGCCATGCGGCCGTGCCGGCGGAAGCCTTCGAGTGGCATCAGGTCAGCAAGGCCGTGAACCGTCCGAACGCGGACGGCCCGCAGATCGCCCAGCCGGTCGACGAGCAGGACGACGACGCATAAAAAAAAGCCCGCTCGAGAGCGGGCTGAATCTAATCTCTTGGGGAGAATAGAGGAGACGTGATTATTATGCTGCGCCGCACAAGGCTCGTCCAATTGCCTCTCGTGATATCTATCATCCGGCAAACGCATAGCTTTCCCTTTTGACCCCAATGAATTGTGTATGCAACAATGCGATTGCAACAACACTGGTACGCCAACATAATATTTATGGGGACTAATTTAGAATGAAAACGATAAAGTCAGTTACCGCCCTGGCCTTGATGAGTGCAAATTTCGCCTTTGCCCAGATGCCCCAACCCGTGGTCGCCCTGATCGCCACCGGAGGCACGATTGCGATGAAAATCGACCCGGTGAAAAAAGCCCCTGTCCCCGCGATTTCCGGGGAAGATTTGCTTGCCACGGTTCCCGATGTAGCCAAGTACGCAAGAGTCGAGGTGAACAATGTGTCGAATGTGCCGTCCGACTACATGGATCCGCCGCGCTGGGTTCAGCTGACCAAGGTCGTGTCCGATACGCTGGCGCGTCCCGACGTCGCCGGCGTCATTGTCTCGCATGGTACCGATACCCTCGAGGAAACCGCTTACTGGCTCGACCTCACCGTCAAATCCGACAAGCCCATCGTCCTGATCGGCGCCCAGCGTAATGCGTCCGAGCCGGATTTCGACGGTCCGCACAACCTGTTGAATGCGGTGCGTATTGCGGTCGATCCGCAAGCCAAGGGAAAAGGCGCGCTACTCGCCATGAATAGCCAGATCAACGCCGCGCGCGATGTCACAAAAACGCATACGTCGAGCGTCGAAACCTTCAAGTCCGGTGATTATGGTTTCCTCGGCGAAGTCGATTTTGACCGCATTACATTTTCTCGGGCACCGTTGCGCCGCCAATATATTGGAATCAGAACCGACAAAATGCCGGATGTGGAAATCGTCGCCATGTACGGCGGCGCTGACGGGCGTCTGCTGCGGTCGGCGGTCGACAGTGGCGTCAAGGGGATCGTTGTGCAGGCGCTCGGCTGGGGCAATATGAATATTCCCATGTTCAATGCGGTCAAGTATGCGCTGTCCAAAAAGGTCCCCGTCGTTATTGCGAGTCGGGTGCCGAACGGACGAGTGCTGCCGAATTACGGTTTTGAAGGCGGAGGCAAAACGCTGGTCGACGCCGGCGCTGTCATGGCTGACGACCTGTCCCCGCAAAAGGCGCGCATCCTGCTGATGCTGCTGTTACAGAGCGGCATAGCTGACCAGAAAAACCTGCAGGCGGCTTTCAGCCGTTGAGCTTCGTTTCTCGGGTGGCGGAGTCTGCGGCATGGCGTATCGCCTCAGGCTCTGATATTCTTATTGCATGAAACCGGCAAGCTGAACGTGCCGTGCGGCGAGCTCCCATCATGCAAGCAAATCTAATCCGACTATGAATACCACCACTCTTTCAGGCAGCGCGGCGACAACGCAGCGCGAGCAACTCGAAGCCAGCAGCTATGCCAAGGTCACTGCGCGCCTGCTTCCTTTCCTTTTTATCTGCTACGTTGCGGCTTATCTCGACCGCGTCAATGTCGGCTTCGCCAAGCTGCAAATGCTGAATGACCTGAAGTTCAGCGAAACGGTCTATGGACTCGGCGCCGGCATTTTCTTCATTGGTTATTTCTTGTTTGAAGTCCCCAGCAATATCATCATGCACAAGGTCGGTGCACGCGTCTGGATTGGCCGCATCATGATTACCTGGGCGATTCTGTCCGGCGCGATGGTATTTGTCAGCAGTGCGACCATGTTTTACGTGCTGCGCTTTTTCCTTGGCGTAGCCGAAGCAGGCTTCTTCCCCGGCATCGTTCTCTACCTGACTTACTGGTTCCCGGCGCAGCGCCGCAGCCGCATGAATGCCTTGTTCATGATCGGCATCCCGATTGCCGGCGTGGTAGGCGGTCCGCTGTCGGGTTGGCTGCTGAACGCCATGCAGGGCTTCCACGGCATGGCCGGCTGGCAGTGGCTGTTCCTGGTGGAAGCCGTACCGTCGCTGGTGCTGGGTATCGTCACGATTTTCTATTTGCCGAATAGTATCAGCGCCGCTTCCTGGTTGAGCGACGAGGAGAAACAGCTGCTGACGGCAAATATAGCTAACGAGAATGCCGGCAAAACGGACCATTCGCTGTCCGGTGTGTTTGGAAATCCACGCGTCTGGCTGATGGCTGTCATCTACTTCTGCTGCATGATGGGCCTGTACGGTGTCGGCTTTTACCTGCCGACGCTGATCAAGGCTGCCGGCGTCAAGGATGCGCTGAATGTCGGCCTGTTGACTGCCATTCCCTATGGCTGCGCCGTGGTCGCGATGTTGGCGATTGCGAAAAGCGCGGACCGCACCCGCGAGCGCCGCTGGCACTTTACGATCGCCAGCGCGCTTGGCGGCCTGGGCCTGATGCTCGCCACCATTTATGGCAACAATGTGGTCCTGGCGATGGCCGCGCTGTCCCTGGGTACCGCCGGCCTGCTGGCGACCATGCCGGTGTTCTGGACGTATCCGAGCGCCATCCTGGGCGGCACCGCGGCCGCCGCTGGTATCGCCATGATTAATTCGGTCGGTAATCTGGCCGGCTTCGTCAGCCCGTCGATTATTGGCTGGATGAAGGATGTGACGCATAGCACCAATGCCGGCATGTATGTCGTGTCGGGCGCCTTGTTCCTTGGCGCGGTCCTGGCCTTGCTGCAGCCGCGCAGTCTGGTGAATCGATAAGGCTTCAGTGAATGCATCGGCGCTCCTTTCCGGATCCACGACCCGGAAGGAGCGTCGCATCTTCGACATTCCACGCGGTCCCGCATTCCGTGCGCAGCGCATGGGTTCAATGCAGCGCTCGACGCTGTCCAGGCCACATTATATTTCTGTAATGTGGCTTTTTCCTTAATTCAACATATACTCTTATAGGCAACATCCACGTGCGATGCTGGGAAACCGGCACACGTGCGGGCGGCGCCATTCGCGGCGGCGGCCCGACCGGCCGCCTTCATCACTAATAGGATCGAGGAGTCCATGCCGAAGTACATCCTGAAGGTCAATGGCGCGCCCAAAAAGGTCGAAGCCGATTCCGATACCCCCCTGTTATATGTCCTGCGCGACGATCTTGGCTTGCGCGGGCCCCGCTTTGGCTGCGGCCTTGGCCAGTGCGGTGCCTGCACGGTCCACCTCGACGGTGCTGCGGTCAGGTCTTGCGTGATGCCGGTGGCGGCGGTCGGCAAGGCTGCCGTCACGACGCTCGAAGGCTTGGGCTCGAGCCACCGGCCGTCGCGGCTCCAGCAGGCCTTTATCGACGAGCAGGCGGCGCAGTGCGGATACTGCATCAACGGCATGATCATGCAGGCGGCCGATCTGCTGAAAGCGAATCCGACACCGTCCGAGCAGCAGATCCGCGAAGGCCTGGCGATGAACCTGTGCCGTTGCGGCACCCACAAGCGCATCATCCGCGCGGTACAGCGCGCCAGCGGCCAGCCGGTCACGGCCTAAGGAGACATCATGATCCAGGAACAAGACGCAAAGCCTGCCTCGCGCCGCGCCTTCCTCAAGGGCGCAGCGCTGGTGGTCGGCTTCTCATTGGCCCCGGCCGCTTTCATGAAGCCGGCCGAGGCAGCCGCGCTGGCCGCCGGCGCTGCGGCCAAGTCGGTGGCAGCCGACGACGTGGCGGGCTTCCTCGCCGTGAGCCCCGACGGCAGTGTCAAGGTGTATTCCGGCAAGGTCGACCTCGGCACTGGCGTGCGCACCGCGCTCATGCAGATCGTTGCGGAGGAGCTGGACGTGCCGCTGAATAAGGTCGAACTGGTGCAGGGCGACACGCTGCTGACGCCGGACCAAGGCCCGACCTTCGGCAGCCTGTCGATCCAGGTGGGCGGCATGCAGATCCGCCAGGCCGCGGCCACCGCACGCGAGGCCTTGCGCCAACTCGGCGCGGCCCGGCTCGGCATCGCCGCCGCGGATGCACGTACCGTGGACGGCACGGTGCGCGCCGCTGATGGCCGTGCGGTCGCCTACGCAGCCCTGGTGGCCGAGGCGCCGCTGGCGATGAAGGTGGACGCCAAGGCGCCGCTGAAAGACCCGGCCAGCTACCGGATCGTCGGCAAGCCGGTCGCGCGGGTCGACATCCCGGCCAAGGTCACCGGCGAATTTGCCTACATGCAGGACTTCCGCCTGCCCGGCATGCTGCATGCGCGGATAATCCGCCCGGCCGGCATCAAGTCGCAGCTGCTGTCCGTCGACGATAGCCAGGCGCGCCACGTGAAGGGCTTCGTGCGCACTGTCCGCAAGGGCAACTTCCTCGCGGTGCTGTCCACCTCCGAATGGGGCGCGGTCAAGGCGTCGCGTCTGCTGAAGGTCCAGTGGAGCGACTGGAAGGGGCTGCCGGAAAAGAGCAAGGTATTCGAGCACATGCGCAGCGAGCGCGTCGTCAACGACGAAGTGCTGCAGAAGGCCGGCGACGCGGCCGCGGCGCTGGGCGCCACGCCGCGAGTGCTGTCGGCCGACTACCATTTCGCCGTCCACACCCACGGCTCGATCGGTCCCTCATGCGCAGTGGCGGACTACCGCGACGGCCTGATGACGGTCTGGACCTCGTCCCAGATGACGCACAACCTGCAAAAGCAGATCGCCCTGATGCTGGAGGCTAAGCCCGACAGCGTGCGCTGCATCTATATCGATGGCGCCGGCTGCTACGGCCGCAACGGCAACGAGGATGCGGCCGCCGATGCCGCCCTGATCGCGCGCGAACTCGGGAAGCCGGTGCGGGTACAGTGGATGCGCCATGACGAGCATGGCTGGGACCCGAAAGGTGTGCCGACCACGGTGGCCATCAAGGGAGGACTGGACGGCAACGGCAAGCTGGCAGCCTGGTCGTCGGAGACCTGGCTGCCGACCCGGCCGAAGGATTTCTACGTCCCGCTGGTGGCGGCCCAGCATGCCGGCCTGCCCAGCGACCTGGATCATCCGGGGAACATCCATCAGGGCCTGGCGATCCCGTATGCGATCCCGAATCTGCAGGCCACCGTGCACTGGATCGAGAGCACACCACTGCGTGCCAGCTGGATCCGCACCCCGGGCCGCATGCAGAACAACTTCGCGGTCGAGTCCTTCTTCGACGAGATGGCGCACGCGGCGGGCGTCGACCCGTTCGAGGCGCGCATCCATCAGCTCAGCGATCCGCGCGGGCTGGAACTGCTGCAGCGGCTCAAGGAAGCGACCGGGTGGCAGCCGTCGGCGCCGCGTTCGAACATCAACGGCAGGATCGCGCGCGGGCGGGGAGTGGCCTACGTCAAATACGAACTCGTGCGTACCTACGTGGGCGTGGTGGCGGATGTCGAAGTCGACCTCGACAGTGGCGCGATCCGGGTCGCCAAGTGCACCGTCGCGCACGACTGCGGCCAGGTGATCAACCCCGACGGCTTGAGAAACCAGATCGACGGCAACGTGATCCAGACCGTATCCCGCACCCTGGTCGAGGATGTGCAATGGGACGCTTCGAATGTCACCAGCGTGGATTGGGTGAGCTACCCGATCCTGCGCATGCCCGAGGTGCCGAAGATCGAGTACGTGGTCATCGACCGCCCCGCCGAAAAGCCCTGGGGCGCCGGCGAGCCGAGTGCCGCCGTGATCCCGGCCGCGATCGGCAATGCCGTGTTCGATGCGATCGGCGTGCGCTTGCGCGAGGTGCCGTTCACTCCGGAACGCGTCAAGGCCGGGCTGCTGGCCTTGCATGGCGCCGCAGCCGGCACAAGCTGAAAAGCGGTACCACGGACCGGCGCGGACATCGGTTGCCGCACTCCTGATTCTTCTTCAAGATTAAGCTAAAAAAGCCCGCAGGCCGTGCGGCTTGCGGGCTGAACCCGGCCCCCAGAGACAAGGCCGGGAGAGCAAAACCATTCCCGATCAGTGCTGGCAGCTCCCGGTATCGCAGGCGGCGGGCGTGCCATCGGCCGGAGCATCGCCCCTTGCGGCGTCGGCGGGCGCCTCGGTCTGGTTCGACAATCCGGCGTTCCTCGGCGACTGCGGATTGCTGTCGTAGGCCGGCTCGATGTTGCCGGCCGGGCTGGCGGCGGGGGCGGCGGCCGCGCCCTCGGCGGCGGCATCCTGCGTGCCCGCCTCGGCGCCGGTGGGGATGGCGGCGGCGTTGTATGCTGCGGATTGGTTGGTGCCGCTGGCAAGCTCGGCGGCGGTCTGCGATTGCTGGCCATTGGCGGGGTCGGTCACGCCGGCGCCGCATGCGCTCAACAAGACCACGGCACCGCAGCACAGCACGGCATGGCGTCCGATTGTCGAAGCAAGAGCAAGAAGTTGTTTCATCTGGAGTACCTACGGCAAAAAGCGAATGTACTCCTTTGACGCAAGGAAACTGCCAAAGTTCAACTTTTTCGAAAAAAGATTTCCCTTGGTAATGAAATGGAAACGGAACTCAGCCAACACGGATCAGCTTGGGCGCACGTCGTTATGAGCTGCGTCGTATTGCGCGCGGCAACTGACTCGCGGTGAACATGGTCTTACTACCAGACCGAAGGACATAAGCGAGGATTGCGCGATGGGTGAATATCTAAGAATTCAAGAGATGCTCAAGGAAGGCGAGGCCTATGCCGGCCTCATCCTGGGCAAGGACGGCGAGGCGGACTACCACCTGGTGCTGCTGGCCGACGATGTATCGGATGTCAGCTGGCCGACCGCACGCGAATGGGCACTGTCCCAGGATGGCGACTTGCCCACGCGGCGCGAACTCGCCCTGCTGTTCGCCAACCTGCGCGAACGCTTCGACCGCGTGTGGTACTGGTCGAACGAGCCGCACGATACCCGGCCGCAGCTGGTGTGGGGGCAGAACTTCGCCAGCGGCATCCAGACCGTGTATGGCCGGCCCTTCCGCGGCCACGCGCGCGCGGTGCGGCGGATCAGCAGCAGCTGAGCCGGCGCAGCGCAGGCGCTGTCCGTTTAATTGGCGGAGGCGGCAGTGGTCGCCGGCGCCGGCGCCGCCACGTTCGAACGGCCGATTGCTTGGTCCACATTCGCCAGGAACCAGGCCGTCGTCGCCATGACGGCGACGTGGCGGCGCAGGTTGTCGGGATCGACCTTGTCGAAGGTGTCGGCCGTGGTGTGGTGGTAATTAAAATAGTTGGCCGAGTCGATCCACGGCTCGAAGCTCGGCACGCCCGATGATTCCAGGTCGTGCAAGTCGCCCGAGGCAATCACGTCTTCGCGGCGGAAGGCCCCTGCGCCCATCGGATACAGCGCGGCTTGCAGCGGTGCCATCAGCTTGGCCGACTGCAGGCTGACGCCGCCGCGCAGCCCGAACGGGCGGCCTGAGCCGTTGTCGTCCTCGTAGGCGGCGAAGTGCTTCTCGGCCGTCGTCTTGAAGGCATCGTTATAGGCTTTGCCGCCGCGGCCGCCGTTTTCTTCGTTCATCCAGGCCACCACGCGGATGGTGCGGCGCGGACGGTAGTCGAGCTTGCGCAGGGTGTCGATCACGCCCATGGCACTGACCACGCCGGAGGCGTCGTCGTTGGCGCCGGTGGCCAGGTCCCAGGAATCGAGGTGGCCGGACACCAGCACGATCTCGTCGGCCTTGTCGGTGCCGGGCCAGTCGGCGATCACGTTGTAGCTGTCGGCGTCCGGCAGGGTCTGCGGGGTCAGGGTCAGGTGCAGGCGCACCGGGCCGCGCTTGGCCAGGCGGGCGAGCAGCATCGAATCCTCGATGGTGATTGCGGCCGCCGGAATACGCTTGTCTTCCGGCAGGTTGGTGGCGCCGGTGTGGACGATGCGGAAGGCCGCGCCGCCGACGGCGCGCACCAGGGCCGCTTGTGCGCCCATCTCGGCCGCCATGCGCGGACCGGCGCCACGGAAGGCCACCGCCTGTCCGTAGGCGGTGCCGGCCAGGCCGCGGTCGGCCATGTTCTGGTCGAACGGCACGTCGAACAGCACGATCCGGCCCTTCACCTCGGCCGCGCGGGCCTTCAGCTCGTCGAAGCTGCGCACCACGATGACCTCGGCCGTGATCCCGGCCGCCGGGGTCGCACCCGAACCGCCCAGGGCGGTCAGCACGACTTTCTGGGTGACGCCGGCCGGACGGCCTTTGTAGTCGACCACTTCGCCGGTCTCGGCCCCGCGCACCCAGTGCGGCACCTTGACCGGCTGCAAGGTCACCTTGGCGCCCAGCTTGCGCAGCTCGCCGGCGACCTGGGTCACGGCGGCGGCGGCGCCGGCCGAGCCGGACAAGCGCGGGCCGACCAGGTCGGTCAGGTCTTCGAGACGCTGGTAGGCATAGTCGCTCTGCATCGCCGTATCGCGCACCTTGGCGAGCGCCCCCGGATCATTACCGGGTGTCGCGGCATTCGCGAAGCCGCCCAGCAGGGTGGCGGCAACAAAAGTAAGGGCAGGAAGACGGGTGCGGCGGTTCATGCAAGTGTCCTTTGGTTCGGGTCGAAATGACCGAAACAATAACGCAATCGCCACCGTTTTAGGAAATTTATTGCGATAAATACATAAGCGGGGAATTCTCAAGCGGGAACCAGGCGTACCAGCGTGATCTCGGATGGCGCCCCGAAGCGCTTCGGCGGCCCCCAGTAGCCGGTGCCGCGGCTGGTGTACACCCACAGGGAGCGCACCCGGTTCAGGCCCGCCACGAAGGGTTGCTGCAGCGGCACGAACAGGTTCCAGGGGAAGAACTGGCCGCCATGGGTGTGGCCGGACAATTGCAGGTCGAAGCCGGCGTCGGCCGCCGCCGGCGCGCTGCGCGGCTGGTGGGCCAGCAGCACCTTGACGGCGACGTCGTCCGGCGCCCCGGCCGCGGCCAGGTGCGGATCGCTCTTGTGGGCCGGATTGAAATGCTGGGCCGTGTAATCGGTCACGCCGGCGATCATCAGGGCAGCCTGGCCGCGCCGCCGGATCACGTGCTCGTTGAGCAGCACGCGCAGGCCCAGGCGGCGCACCTCGGCGATCCACTGCTCGGCGCCCGAATAGTATTCGTGGTTGCCGGTGACAAAGAAAGCGCCGTCCGGCGCCGCCAGGCGCGCCAGCGGTTCGGTATGCAGGGCCAGTCGCTGCACGCTGCCGTCAACCAGGTCGCCGGTCACGGCAATGGCGTCGGGCTTGAGCGAATTGACCTTGTTGACGATGGCATTCAGGTAGGCGCGCTTGATGGTGGGACCGACGTGGATGTCGGAAATCTGGGCGATCGCGTAGCCGGACAGCTCCTGCGGCAGACCGACGATCGGCACATCGACCCGCACCACGCGCGCAAGGCGGCGCGCATTCACGAAGCCGATGCCGGTGACGGCCAGCGCCAGCAGGGGCACGGCGATCGCGCTGTTACGCATGAGCGCCGGGCCGACCGAGCCGGTGAGCGTTAGGATCAGCAGCAGTACGTCGCGCGCCAGGGTCAGCACCAGCAAGGAGGAAAAGAAGCCCATCGCCAGCAGTCCGGTCCAGGCCAGCGGGCCGGACCAGCGGCTGCGGCGCAAGCTGGGCGCGACCAGGCCGATCCGCACCAGCAGCGCTGACAGCGCCAGCAGCAGGATACCGATGAGCATGCCCAACACGCCCAGTTCCATACCTGGCAGCAAGCGCAGACCGATGTACAGGTGCACCAGCACCAGGATTGCAAGAAAGGAAACAGACGTTCGTCGGCGCGCCATGGACTGAAGTCAATAAAAGAAGACTCCTGCTAGATGGGGCGGGCCTGAACGACTGCAAGCCCCTGCCGTTCTAAATGTTACGGTCACTGATGCAGGTGTAAGAATCTGTATTAACCGGTGGCAGCCTCGCCCGTGGGGGCTATAGTTACCCTCATGCCTTACGTCGTTGAGATCATCCAGATCCCCGTTGAGGCCGAAGGAAAAGCCATGTTGAACAAAAAATGCTTTGGTGCGGTGCTCCTGGCCGCGGCCGCCGTGTCCTCCACGGCAATGGCTCAAGATCGGGGGGCAAACACGGTGATCGGCGCACTGGCCGGCGCGGCCATCGGCGGCGGTGCAGGCGGACGCGACGGCGCCCTGGTCGGCGCGGCGATCGGCGCGGCCGTGGGCAACTCGGTCCGCACCAACGACGATTATTACTACCGCAACCGCGGCTACGCCACCAGCGACTATTCGGGCGCTTACGCGAGCAACTACTACCAGCCGGCACCGGCCGCCGTGTACGTGGAAGAGCGTCCGAGCTATTACTACGAACCGCGCCCGGTATACGTCGAATCGCGACCGGTGTACGTCGAATCGCGACCGGTGTATGTGGAATCGCGCCCGTATTACGATCGCGGCCGCTACTACGACCGCGGCTACGAACGCCACCATGGCGGCTGGGGCTGGCACCACTGATCGACGCCTCACCTGAAGAAACCGCGCCCCGGCGCGGTTTTTTTTTGCGCCGTTCGCATTAAGTGTGGAATCTTTTCGGCAAACGCCCGATCCAACGTCAACCTGAACCGTTGACGGAGGGACCATGCCAGTGCGGCAGTTCGAGCAATTTCTCCAACACGTCTCCAGCCTGACCCGGCGCCAGCGCGACCGGCTGTTGGCGCTGCTGCAATCGGCGGCCGGACTGGATCGGGCACGCGACCTCATCGACCACCCCGGCACCACACCAAGCTGCCCACGCTGCCAGGCCGATTGTCCCTACCGGCATGGCCATGCGAACGGCCTGCAGCGCTATCGCTGCCGCCTCTGTGCGCGCACCTTCAACGCCCTGAGCGGCACGCCGCTGCCCCGGCTGCGCCACAAGTCCCGCTGGCGCGACTACCTCGACGGCATGCTCTTTCTCCTTCCCCCGGCTAGCCCAGTGCGGCGGCGCCTGTGCCGCCACGGACCGGAGGACACATGCTCGAAGCGGGCGACATCATCACCTTGGCGGCCGGCGCCTGGCGCCTGCGCGAACCGCTGGCCAGTTCCAGTTACGGCCTGCTGTGGCGCGCCGACCCGGCCGGCGGCGGCCTGCCCGCCGTCCTGAAACTGGTCAATACCGCGCAGATGGCCCAGGCCCTGCCGCCGCAACGCCAACGCTGGACCGACTGCCTGGAAGCCGAGATCGCCTTCCTGCGGGCGCTGCGTCCCTGGGACCAGCGCCACATCGTGCGCCTGCTCGACAGCGGCGAGCACCTGGGCCAGCCGGCGATGGCGCTCGAACTCCTCGACGGCGACCTCGGACGCCACCTCGACATGCTGCGCGCACGCGGCGAGGCGCCCTCCTTCGCCCAGGCGCTGGACTGGACCGCCCAGGCCAACCAGGCGCTGGCCAAGGTCCACCAGTACGGCTGGCGCCACCTCGACCTGAAGCCCGCGAACCTGCTGGTGGACGGCGCTGGCGCCCTCAAGCTGACCGACTTCGGCACCAATCGTCCGCTGGCCGACCGCGCCCCCCATTCCTACGCCGGCACCGCCAGCTGGCAGGCGCCCGAACAATTCTTCCCTGGCGCCGACGGCCGCTACCTGACCGACGCGCGCAGCGATTACTTCGCGCTCGGCGCCCTGCTCTACCACGTGGTCACCGGCGCCATGCTGCGCTTCAGCAGCGCCTGCGGCGGTGCCTGGCGCGAACACGGCATGAAAGGCGCCGCCGTCCTGCGCGCGCGCCAGGGCGGCGGCCTGCCGGCCATCCTGGCGCCGGACGAGGCCGCGCTCTACCTGCGCCATGCCGGCCTGGCCACGGCCGTGGCCGGCGATGCGGCCCTCGGCCTGCTGCGCGCGCTGCTGGCCCCGCGTCCGGAACAGCGGCCCCGCCACGCCCTCGAGATCAGCCGCCTGGTCGAGCGCGCGCGCGGCGCCTGGGCGAACGACGCCATGCGGAGCGCGGCATGAGCGGCGCGGCGGTCTATCGCACGGCAGCTGCGCGATGCGACGCCGGTGCGGAGGCGTGCGCGGCGCGGCGCGGCGCTCGCAGGCCGGTCGCCGCCCTGCTCCTGCTGCTGTGCTGTCTGCAGCTGGCCTGCCTGCTGCGCGCCCCCGCCGCCTGGATGCCGGCCCGGATTGCGGTCGCGCTGGACGCCGGCAAGGACATGGTGCTGGACGGCGCCGCCCTCGGCCTGCCGCCTGCCGATGGCGCCCGGATCCGCTTGCGGCGCGATGCCGCCGGCAGCTGGTGGGCCGCCGATGCCGGTGCCCAGCCTTCCCTGGCGGTGCAGCGTGGCGAACTGCGGCGCCGCGCCGGCAGCGTGCTGCTGGTCCAGGGGCAGCGCTTTCGCTTGGGCGCGACCAGCTTCGACATCGATGCCGTCGACGCCGGCAGCGTCGCGTTCAAGCGCGGCGGCGCCCGCTGGCGCTACGACGGCGCCACCCTGCTGCGCGGCGGCCTGCCCCAGCCCGACTGTCCGGACGCCCGGCTGGCGGCGCGCCTGGTGAGCGCCTGGAACCGGCTGCTGCCCTCGGTGCTGGGCCTGGCCCGGCCGCTGGTCTTCGGCGGCAACCTCGATTGCGGCAACCGCATCGCCATCGCCGGCGTCGCGGCACCCGCCGCCAGCATCCGGCAGACCCCGGACGGGATGCTGCTGGCGGGCGGCGCCGGTTCCGACCAGGCCCCGCTGCTGCTGCTGCCCGCCGGCGATCCGCGCGATGCCGTGCTGCTGGCCGAGCGCGAGGCGCGCCTGGACGGCGCGAATGCCCTGCAACTGGGCCGCACCCGCCTGCTCCTGGAACGCAACGGCGACCTGCTGCATCTGCAGCCGGTGTCCCACGTCGGCCTCTACCGCGAAGCCCAGCTGCGCCTGCCCGAGGGGGTCAGCTGGTCATGGACGCGGCGCGATCACTGGCACCTGCCGGAGCAGGCGACGCTGCCGCTGGCCGCCGCGCTGGCACTGACGGCGGCGGCCGGCGCGGCCCTGCTCCTTTCCGGCGCCGCGTGCCGCCTGGGCCGCGCACGCAGCCTCGGCGCGCTCGGCGCCCTGCTGCTGGCGAGCACCGGCGTGGCGCTGCTGTACTTGCAGAAGAGCGGCGCGCCGGCCGGCATCGGCGTCAATCTGCTGGCTGCATGGGGCGCGCTGTGGTGTATCTGGCTGGCCGCCGGCCGCTCGCTGCCCGCCTGCGCCGCCGTCCTGCTGCTCGCGATCGGCCTGCTGGCCCAGCTCGACATGGGCCTGGGCGGGCCGGAATCGTCGTGGCTGCGCTACGCCGGCAAGACCGCTGCGCTGCTGGCGATCGGCGCCGGTTCCTGCGGGCTGCTGCGCGCCCTGCGCCCGTCGCACGGCAGCCGTCCGCTGGCGCAGGCGCAGGTCGAACTGGCCCTGCTGCTGCTGAGCGCTGTGGCCCTGCTGCTGCTGCTGCTGCAGGTCGCGTTCGGCGACGAGACCGGGGTGTTCGACCTGCAGCCGGTGGAATTCGCCAAGCTGGCGCTTAGCGCCCTCACCGCCCACTGCCTGGCGCTGGCCTCTAGCGGCCAGCCGGCACCGGGTGGCGCGCTGCTGCGCGCGCTGCGCCTGGGCGCGCCGGCGCTGCTGTTCCTGGTGCTGCTGGCGGTGGCGTTGGTGCAGGTCGACGATTATTCGCCGCTGATCCTGCTGGCGGTGTGGGGCGGCGCGATGGCGCTGGCCTTCGCGCTGGCCGGCGCCCGGCATGGGCTGGCGCTGGCCTGCGTGGGCGCGGCCCTGGCCGGCGTCGCCGGGGTCGTGTTCCTGCGCGCCGCCGGGCCGGGCGAGTTCGCGCGCTGGAACTTCTATGCCGACCGCTTCATGGTCTGGCTCGACCCGGGCTCGCATCCGCATACCGGCCAGCAGCTGCTGCTGGGCGCGCAGGCCATCGCCGGTGGCGGCTGGTTCGGCGCCGACCACCTGTTCGGCCTGGCCTCGCTGGGCCAGGATGGCGGGCCGCTGCTGCGCATCCCCGCCGTCCAGGATGACTTCGCGCCGTCCTTTTTCCTGAACCGCCACGGCCTGGCCGCCGCCCTGCTGCTGTGGTGCCTGCAGGCGCTGTTCCTGGCCGGGCTGCTGCACACGGCGGTGCGCTGCTGGCTGGACGTCGCCCGCGCACGCGACTTCCGCCTGGCCTGGCGCGCGCGCTTCCGCTGCTTCCTGCTGTGCGGCGGCGCGGCCTTCACCGCCGGCCACTTCCTGCTCTCGTGGGGCACCAACCTAGCGATCTTTCCGGTGATGGGCCAGCCGATGAGCTTCCTGTCGGCGGGCGGTTCGCACCTGCTGTTTTTCATCTGCCCCCTGCTAGCGGTGTGCGTCGCCAGCGACAGCGCGGATTAGTGCCCAACATCAGAGGAGAATGAATCATGCCGGTCTACGTACAGCACGAAACCCTTGCCAGGATCAACGATGTGTTCAGCCCCGAGGCGATCTGGCAGGCGCCCGGGCTGGCCCTGTTCGCGCGCCGTCCGCTGCTGCGCGACCTGCTGGAGCGCGCGCCGCGCGAGCAGCGCGGACGCGCCGCCACGCGCTGCTTCTCGCACGTGACGCTGGCGCTGCCGCAGGAAGAAGTCGACGACGACCGCCACCTCACGCGCGGCGCCCGCGTGCGCGACCTGGCGCAGGGCCTGACGGCGCTGCACCAGAAGGATTTCGGCGACCTGCTCGGCGGCGACGACGTGCGCTACCACGTGGTCGGCGCCGAAGACCTGGCGCCGGGCGAGGTCGAGGTCCGTTTCGGCCACGCCGTCTACCTGCCGGCGCCCGGCGAGAAGCTGCAGTACACGGTCAGCGTGTCGCGCGACAGCGCGGTCTGGAAGACGGTCTGCCCGGTCTACCCGAACCAGCGCCTGACCCTGATCGGCCACGACGAGCACGAAGCCACCCACGTGGCGCCCGGCTGGCCCTTCGGCGCGGAAGGCGCGATCCTCCTGATCAACGACGGCCCGGAGTCTCCGCTCGAGGTGCAGGTGCGCCCGAAGGACGCCTTCGACTGCAGCTACGACCAGGCCGGCGGCTACTTCACGATCCGCTCGCGCCGCGGCGGGGTCGACGCCGCCGGCGCGCCGCTGCGCCTGCTGCTGCGGATCACCCCGGCGCCGGGCGCGCGCAGCACGCCTTCCCCATCCGCGCCGGCCCGCGCCGCCTCGCCGATCCCAGCCTGCAGCCCATCGGCGCCGGCGCCCTCGGCCCGCCCGGCGGTCTGGAAGCCGCGCCAGGCACTCGAAGCCGACATGACCGCGGTGCCGCTGGCCCGGCCGGCGCCGGCCGCCGCGGAGGGCGACGCCACCTATGCGCCGGTGGCGCGCCAACGGGTCGCGCTGGCGGCCCTGGCCCTGCCGCGCCTGTCGCGCTACCGCGAGACCGGCGCCGAGGCGCTGGAGATCGGCCTGAACCGCGCGCTGGCGCCGTCCGCGCCGGGCGCCGACATCATCCTCGGCTTCGCGGTCGACGACGGCGACGTCCTGCATGCGGTCACGGCCGCCGGACGCCAAGCGGTGGCGGCCCCCAGCACCTTCAGCCCGGTCGAGGGCGCCAAGGTCGAGCTGCTGGCGCCCGCGCCCGAGATGGCCGAGCGCTACCTGGCCCTGCTGCGCCTGCCGCAGGCGCCGGCGCTGCCGGTGGCGCCGGGCGCGCGCTTCCTGTTCGGGCGCGGTGCCCCGATGCTGGCCGCCCTGCGCGTGCTGGATTCCCCCCGCTTCCTGCGCGCCGGCCCGGGGACGCCATCGTCCAGCGCCGATCGCCTCGGCCTCTCGCGTAAGGCCTTCAGTTTCGAGGCCGGCCCAGACGGCTACCGCATCGCGCGCGCCAGCGCCACCCAGGCCCTGTACCACCTCGACGAGCAGCTGCGCTTCGTGGCGGCGATCGGCGAGGCCACGCCGGAGCAGCCCTACCGGCTGCCGCCCGGCCACCACCTGGTTGCCGGCCATTACGTGCTGCGCTTCGATGCCTGATGAGCGCCTGATGATGAGCACGGCGAATCCTTGGGCCCTGGCTGCCGCTTACGGCCTCGGGCTCGTGCTGACCCTGGTGCTGGCGGCCGTGCTGACGCCGCGCCGCTGGTGGCGCCGCCCGACCGCCGGCACGCTGGTCCTGGTGGGCGGCGGCACGCTGGCCTTCGGCACGCTGTTCGCGGGCCTGCTGGCGACGCCCGCACGGCCGGTGGCGGCGCCGGTCCCGCCGGCGACACCGGTTCCGCTGGCGGCGCTGGCTTCGTCAGTCACGCCCGCGCCGCGCTACCGCGTCGTCGACGACCTGAACCTGCGCGCGGCGAAGGCGACCGGCGCGCCGCGCCTGGCGGTACTGCCGGCCGGGACCCTGGTCACGCGCACCGGCGCGGCGGACGGCGACTGGTGGCGCGTGCGCGCCCGCTTGAAAGGACAGGACGTCGAAGGCTGGGCCAGCAGCCTGTGGCTACGCCGGGTCGACGAGCGCGCCGTCGATCGTTAAGCGCATCGGGTTGTAGCGCACGATGCCCACCTGCGTGGGGGCGGTCGGCACGAAGCCGAGCGAGGCGTAGAAGGGCACGGCGTGGTTCGAGGCATTCACGGTAAAAGCCCCCGGGTGGCCGGGGCCGAAGGCAGCCCGGCTTGCCGTCTCCCACAGCCGGCGCGCGATGCCGCGCCGGTGGAAGCGGCTGTCGACGTACAGGCTGTAAACATGGCTGCGCTCGCGCACGGCGATGAAGCCGGCCAGCGTCCCGTCGACCTCGGCCACGTGGTAGACATAGCCTTTGTCGAGGAAGCCGCGGATACCGTCCTCGCCCTGCTCGGTCAGGAACACGGCGCCGTCGGCCGGCGTGGATTCGTGCAGGATGAAGGCTTCGGCGGCGCGGCGCAGCAGCGCGGCGGCGGCGGGAATGTCGGCGGCGACCAGGGAGCGGATTTTCATGATGTTGCCAGTGTAAGGGAAAAGTCCTGCTAATCGTCGCTTGGTTTTTTGCTATTTCCGGTTAGAGTACGGGGATGCAGATTCCCGAAGGCTCGATCGCTTCCTCCCTCCGCTTCGGCGCGTTCGACGTGGCCGCCGCCTCGCGGCTGGGCGCCGGGCCGCGCCTGCGCGAAGAAAACCAGGACAACCTGCTGCTGATCGACAGCGGCGGCCAGGCCGTCTGGCTCCAGGACCAGCAGCCGCAGCGCCGCCGGCTGGCGCGCTGGCGCCAGGGCCATGCGCGCCTGGCCGTGCTGGACGGGATGGGGGGCCATGGGCATGGACGCGAAGCCGCCGAAGCGGTGGCCGCCGGCCTGCTGGCGATGCCGCCCTGCGACTCGCCCGCCGAGCTGACGCGCCGCCTGGACGCCTTGCACGCCGAGCTGCAGCACCATTTCGCCATGCTGGCCGGACCGGGGCCGCGCCCCGGCACCACCCTTACCATGCTGGAGCTGCCGGAAGGCGGCGATCCGCTGCTGTACCACGTCGGCGACTCGCGCCTGTACGAGATCACGCGCGAGCGCGTGGCGCCGCTGACGGTCGACCATGTGCCGGCCACCGCCTTCGCGATGGCCGGCCTGCTGGGTGAGCAGGAATGGTGGCAGCAGGTGCACGGCGAGCACCGGCCCCAGGTCTCGCAGGCCTTCATCCTCGGGAACGCCTTCGCCAACCCGGCCCAGCTGAGCGATCCGCTGTTCGAGCTGACGCCGCTGAACCTGCCATCCTGGCTGTGCGCCCTGCCGGACCGGCGCGCGCTGCGCCTGCGTGCGGACGCCAGCTACCTGCTGGCGACCGACGGCCTGTGGTCCTGCTCCGATCCCTACGGCTGGGTGGCCCAGTGGCCGCAGCTGCTCGGCGGGCGGCTGGATGCGACCGGCATGCTGGCGGCCCTGCTGCGCGCCTACGAAGCGCATCCGCCGGCCTTCTTCTACCCGGATAACGTGACGGCCATCCTGCTGCGCACGCCGGGCGGCGCGGCGCGTGAGGAAACCGTCCTGCCGGGCGCCTGAACTCGACTAAAATCACGTAAGCTTGTTCCAACGCCAAGGCCGAACCCGCCAACCCGAACCACTACCCATGATACGCTGCAGCAGCCCCGACCATCCGCACTGCACCGCCTGGATCATGCCCGGCGAGCAGGCCTGCGCGCATGGCCACGGCCAGCCGGCGGCGGACGCCCTCCCCTCCAGCTTCGGCATGCTGCAGGCCGTGCGTGCCAGCCGTGACGCGCTTGACGCGATCCGGCCGGGCGAGCAGCCTGGGCCACGGCTGCACATCAGCGGCTTCGACCCGCGCGCCGCCGGCGGCCGCCAGGCCATCAAGCTGGAGCTGCGCGGCATGCCGGACGACTGCCCGGCCGAACTCAGCATGCTGCTGCAGTCGGCACTGCTGCCCCAGGGCGGCGGCCGCCAGACCTTCACCCGCAGCCTGCGCGGCGGCTGGCGCCCGGTGGTGGTCGAGTTCTCGTCGCGAGGGCGCGAGCATGGCCAGTACCGGGTCGACGTCGAGCTGCACGCCCGCGACGGGCAGCAGCCCGGCGGCGCCCGCACCTGGGTCGCCACCGTGGTGCTGCTGGTGCCGCGCCTCGATGCCTCGCTGGCGGAGATCCACCAGACTTATCTGACGGCGCGCCGGAAGGTGCGCATCCAGGCCGACGACGCCTCGATCGCGCGCCTGCACGGCCTGGACGCCGCCGGCCCGCTCGACCTCGCGATCGACGCCCGCAACGCGTCCATCGCCCAGGTCCAGTTCGGCGCGCAACCCGGCGCGACCGAGGGGAAGATCGACCTGGCGCTGCCGACCATCGCCTGGGACGAAGAGCTGATCGAGATCGACCTGCCGGCCACGCGCGCGGCCCATCCCTGCCCGGCATCGAGCGCCTGCGTGGTGGCCGCCGAACCGGATGCCGGCATGCAGCGCCACCTGCGCCTGCTTGCCCGCGACGAATGGGTACTGGGCCGGATCGATGCCGATGCCGACCTGCTGCTGTGCCACTACGGCGAGCGCGGTCCCGAGCACGACGGCCTGACGCGGCGCATCTCGGCGCGCCACGCGCTGATCCGGCCGGGACGGCAGAGTTTCGAGATCGAGGACGTGTCGCGCTACGGCCTGCTGCTGGACGGGACCTGGCCCGGCAGGCACAATCCGGTGCCGCTGCGGCTGGGGATGCGGGTGGAGCTGACCGCCAGCATCAAGGGCGTGGCGGCGCTGGTGGTGACGGCGCTGCTGCCGCATGCGGTGGTGCTGCACCGCGTCGACGCCGGCGGCGCGGCCGAATGCTTCATGCTGCTGGCGCCCGAGACGGCCCCAGCCCATGCCACTACAGCGGCCGCCGCCGGCTGCGCCTTGCCGCGAGCGGCCGTGCTGCCGCAACTGTTCCACCGCGACGGCGGCTTCTGGCACCGCGACCCGGCCAGCGGTGCGGAAACGCCGCTCGGCCCGGCGGCCGCATTGAACCGCCTGGCGGGTTTTCACGGCCGGGTACGTTTCACGGCCGGCGCCTACCCCGAAACGCGCGCAGCGCGCAGCGCCGACCGCCGAGCCGGGTCGCAAGTCGCGCCGCACTGAAGGGGCGGCACCGCGCCCGTCAGGGCCGCAACATCAGGAACACAAGCGCCGCCCCGGCCAGCAAAGCGGCCTGTAGCGCGAACACAATGACCGGTATCTGGATTTCCTTGGGAATATGCATCGCAACCTCCCCGCCGTTAGCGCAACTATGCAAGCGATGGCTACCTGTCATTATGCCACCGGCATAGAAAGTGCCAAGTTCTATCGTATGTGCATTTCCGCGTAGTATTAATGTCCTGGGAGAACTTCTTTCACCTAGTACATTTGTCTATACCGTTTAGTACTTTCTGCTGATGTAAGGGCATTAATTTGTCTCTAATATACCGAACAGGGATGCAGAGCAATAAAACTCAGCAAGAGACGATGGTGCCCGGTAGATGTCACCGATCAGGCCGCAAATAACGACAAGTAGCCCAGCGCATCGGCTGAGCACATGCGTCCGATCGGATATCTGCCGTTCCTGCCACTGACCGCGAAAGCAGGCCGGCGAGTCCGGGTGTTTGCCTTCACGACAACGACCAAGCGAGTTTTCCATTGCCTTGGGCTAAACAAGCCAGGTGATCCAATGCGTAGCAATCATCTTGTATGACGGGCGACAGCCTGACATGCACTGGTATGCCGCGCGCCTCAACTCATCCCTCCGGCTGTCTACGCAACAGCAATATCGTCCCATCGCTAGTAAAACGTTCCATCCCAACAACGATAAAGGAAACCTTTCCATGCCTGTCACCGCGACTACCCTGAGCAACACCGGCTCCACGACGACGTCCGCCACCTCGGCGACCGCAAGTGCTGCTGCTCCATTGGCGATCACCGCCGTCGCCGTTGACAACATGATCAATAATTCCGAGACGAACAGCGGATTTCCGATCGCCGGCACCAGCACGTTCGCCTCGGGAATCGTCACCATTAATGTGTACGCAGCCAGTGACCTCAAGCAAAGTACATTACTGAAGAGCTATACCGCCTCGATCGCTGCGGATGGTAGCTGGCAAGTCCCGAAGCAAACCGTCGGCAAGAGTTTCGACCTGGCCGACGGCGACTATGTTTTCGTCGCCAGCACGACAAGCGGAAAAAAGGCGATCACCTCGAATCCGGTTTCTGTCACGCTGGATACTGTTGCACCGACTGCCCCTACCGTCAGTTTGTCGAGCGACACCGGCATCTCGTCCTCGGACAAGATCACGAGTAAAGGCGCGCTGAACGTGACCGGCATCGAAACCAACGCCACCGTGGCGTACAGTGTCGACAACGGCCAGACCTGGAGTGCCACCTTCACGGCCAAGGAAGGCGTCAACGCGGTACTTGTACGACAGACCGACAAGGCCGGCAATATCTCCGCAAGCACCGCTCTGAACTTCACTCTGGACACGACGATTGCCAAGCCGACGGTCGCGCTGGCAACCGACAGTGGCGTGGCAGGCGACAGCCTCACCAATAATGCGGCATTGGCAGTAAGTCCGGCGGCATCCGATGTGACCCGTACGTACACTATCGATGGCGGCAAGGCTACAACGACCTATGTTGCGCCGACTCCAGACGGCAGCCATACGGTAGTGGTAACCGACACCGACACGGCAGGCAATACTGCCAGCAGCACGCTGACATTCATTCTCGACACGACCCCACCGACGGTGGCGATCAACCACCTGGCTGGTGCAACTGGCTTCGACAAAGGCTTCACCGTGACTGCAGGAGCAGCGGTCACCCTGACCGGTGCGACGCTGGACCAGTTCGTCAAGACCACCGCAGCTGGTGTTGATACCTACACGGCAAAAGCGGGTGCCTTCAACGGCGAGACGGTTTCCGTCTCGGCGACTCTGGCTGATGTAGCGGGCAACACTGGCTCGGCTGTACTGGCTCTGGCACCGATCGACACGACTGCACCGACGGTAGCGATCAACCACCTGGCTGGTGCAACTGGCTACGACAAGGGCTTCACCGTGACTGCAGGAGCAGCGGTCACCCTGACCGGTGCGACGCTGGACCAGTTCGCCAAGACCACCGCCGCTGGTGTGGATACCTACACGGCCAAGACTGGTGTCTTCACTGGTACCGAGA
>NZ_JBKFGF010000085.1:0-25048 GCF_051233485.1 Massilia sp. LXY-6 | reverse complement strand
TGCCAACTGTCGTAATCTCCATGATGACGCCCCCCTCGGTTCAAGTGGTTGCTCGATACTTCCACTTTGGCACATCGATGCCGTTACGGGTGGGGGCGTCCATCCCATTGCTCTACACGATCGGCAGCGCCGTCGTTTCCTTGATCCGCTGCAGCGCAAAGCTGGATTTCACGTCCAGCACCGCCGGGTGCCGCAACAGCGTGCCCATCATGAAGCGCGAGAAGTGGTCCATGTCTTCCACGTGCACGCGCAGCAGGAAATCCATCTCCCCCGTCATCGCATAGCAATCCACGACTTCCGGCCAGGCCGACACGGCCTGGGCGAATTCGAAGCGCGGCGAGGTCGCCGGCACGCGTGCGTTCGGCGCGCCTTCCGCGTGCTTTTCCAGTCGCACATTTACATAGGCCAGCAGGCCCAGGCCCAGCTTGTCCGCATCGAGCAGCGCCACGTATTGGCGGATCACCCCGGCTTCTTCCAGTCGCTTGATGCGGCGCAGGCAGGGCGATGGCGACAGGTTGACACGCTCGGCCACGTCCTGGTTGGACAGGCGGCCATCGGCCTGGAGGATGGCCAGGATCTTCCTATCGGTTTTATCCAGCTCGATTTTTGACATGACTTCCCTCACTCTTCAGTTGTGCCGCAATTTTATTGCGCAATTCAATGCATGGGGGGAATCGATTGAAATTTAATGGCCGGGGAGCGGGAATATACTGGCGATAACAATGGCGCGGACTCTACCACCCCTGGGGACGACCGCCCGCACAACAACGGAGACACAATGAACGCACCCCTGGACCGCTCCCAGCTGGAGCCGCAGCCGCCTGCGCACGAGATCACGCTGGACGACAAATGGACTTTGGCCCGCGGCCGCGCCTTCATGACCGGCACCCAGGCGCTGATCCGCCTGCCGATGCTGCAGCGCGAACGCGACCAGCAAGCCGGCCTGAACACCGCCGGCTACATCACCGGCTACCGCGGCTCGCCCGTCACCGCGGTCGACCAGACCGCCATGAAGGCGAAGAAACACCTGGAAGCCCACCACGTCCACTTCCATCCGGGCATGAACGAAGACCTGGCGGCGACCGCCGTCTGGGGCACCCAGCAAACCAACCTGTTCAAGGACGCCAAGTACGACGGTGTGTTCGCCATGTGGTACGGCAAGGGTCCGGGCGTGGACCGCTGTGGCGACGTCTTCAAGCACGGCAATAATGCAGGTTCCGCAGAGCATGGCGGCGTGCTGGTGCTGGCCGGCGACGATCATGCCGCCAAGTCCTCGTCCACCGCGCACCAGTCCGATCACATCCTGCACCACGTCGGCATGCCGGTGCTGTTCCCGTCGTCGGTGCAGGAATACATCGACTACGGCCTGCACGCCTGGGCCATGAGCCGCTACAGCGGCCTGTGGGTATCGATGAAGTGCGTGACCGACATCATCGAATCCGGTGCCGTGGTCGACCTCGATCCGGACCGCGTCCAGCCCGTGATCCCGACCGACTTCGAGATGCCGCCGGGCGGCCTGAACATCCGCTGGCCGGACGCCGTGCTGGACCAGGAAGTCCGGATGAACAACTACAAGTGGTACGCGGCGCTGGCGTATGCGCGCGCGAACAAGCTGAACAATATTATCTGGGACAGCCCGAACCCGAAGATCGGCATCATCACCGCGGGTAAAAGCTACCTGGACACCCGCCAGGCCCTGGCCGACCTCGGCATCGACGAGCAGGCGGCGCGCGACATCGGCCTGCGCGTGTACAAGGTCGGCATGACTTGGCCGCTCGATTCCGTCGGCGTGCACGAGTTCGCGCAAGGACTGGACGAGATCATCGTGGTCGAAGAGAAGCGCCAGGTGCTGGAATACGCGCTGAAGGAAGAGCTGTACAACCTGCCGGACGGCGAGCGTCCGCGTGTGGTCGGCAAGTTCGACGACAGCGGCGAATGGAGCATCAAGAACCGCTCCGGCCAGGGCGACTGGCTGCTGCCCGGCACCTACGAGCTGAACCCGGCCCAGATCGCGCGCGCCATCGCATCGCGTGTCAAGCATTACTGCGCCGGCCATCCGGTGGCGCAGCGCGTGCAGGAACGCATTGCCTTCCTGGAAGCCAAGGAAGCCGTCTTGAAGGCGATCCCGGCCAAGGCGAATCCGGAAACCGACCGCATCCCCTTCTTCTGCTCGGGCTGCCCGCATAACAGCTCGACCAAGGTGCCGGAAGGCTCGCGCGCGCTGGCCGGCATCGGCTGCCACTACATGGTGTTGTGGATGGACCGCGAAACCTCGACCTTTACCCACATGGGGGCGGAAGGCACGACCTGGATCGGCCAGGCCCCGTTCACGGATGAAAAACACGTGTTCGCCAACCTCGGCGACGGCACCTATTTCCACTCGGGCGTGCTGGCGATCCGCGCCTCGGTCGCGGCCAAGGTCAACATCACCTATAAACTGCTGTACAACGACGCGGTCGCGATGACCGGCGGCCAGACCCACGACGGTCCGCTCGACCCGGCCAAGATCAGCCGCCAGCTGGCGGCCGAGGGCGTCCAGCCGATCATCGTCGTCACCGACGAGCCCGAGAAATATCCGGCGGATTATCCGTGGGCCGAGGGCGTCACCGTGCGCCACCGTGCGGAATTGATGGATGTGCAGAAGGAACTGCGCGAGGTACAAGGCGTGTCGGCGATGATCTACGACCAGACCTGCGCCTCCGAAAAACGCCGCCGCCGCAAGAAGGGCGCCTACCCGGATCCGGCCAAGCGCGCCGTGATCAACGAAGCCGTCTGCGAAGGCTGCGGCGACTGCTCGAAGCAGTCGAATTGCCTGTCGGTCGAGCCGCTGGAAACCGAACTGGGCCGCAAGCGCCAGATCAACCAGTCCTCGTGCAACAAGGACTTTTCCTGCGTTACCGGTTTCTGCCCGAGTTTCGTGACCGTCGAGGGCGGCGGCCTGAAGAAGCCAAAGAAGGCAGCCAGCACTGAAGCCGCACCGCCGGCACTGCCTGCCCCGGCCATCCCGGCAACGCTTGAACCTTTCGGCATCCTGGTCACCGGCATCGGCGGCACCGGCGTGGTCACGGTCGGCCAGATCCTGGCTGTCGCCGCCCACGTCGAAGGCAAAGGCGCGCTGGTGCTGGACATGAGCGGCCTGGCCCAGAAGGGCGGACCGGTGATGTCGCACGTGCGCCTGGCGGATAAACAGTCCGACCTGCACGCGACCCGCGTCGGCACCGGCAGCGCGGACCTGGTGATCGGCTGCGACCAGATCGTCACCGCCAGCCGCGACGCCCTGTCGCGCATGGGAGAGGGCCGCACCAAGGCGTTCGTGAACAACAGCGGCGCCACCACCGCCGCCTTCATCACGAACCCGGACTGGCAGTTCCCGGGCGAAGGCTCGAAGGGCGCGATCGTGCAGGCCTGCGGCGCGGACAAGGTCGATTTCGTCGACGCCGGCCAGATCGCCACCACGCTGATGGGCGACGCCATCGCCACCAATATGTTCATGCTCGGCTACGCTTTCCAGAAGGGCCAGGTGCCACTGCAGGAAGCCTCGATCATGAAGGCGATCGAGCTGAACGGCGTGTCGATTCCGTTCAACAAGGCCGCCTTCAACTGGGGCCGTACGGCAGCCCACGACCTCGCGTCCGTGACCAGGCTGACGACCCCGGCCAAGGTCATCGAGTTCAAGCGCACCCAGTCGCTCGACGACCTGGTCAAGCGCCGCGTCGAACTCTTGAGCGCCTACCAGAACGTGGCCTACGCACAGCAATACAAGGCCTTTGTGGACCAGGTCCGCGCCGCTGAAGAAAAGCTGGGAAAGGGCACGCGCCTGAGCGAAGCCGTGGCGCGCTACCTGCACAAGCTGATGGCCTACAAGGACGAGTACGAAGTCGCGCGCCTGTACACCGATCCGGCTTTCCTGCAGAAGATCGACGACATGTTCGAAGGCGAGGTCAAACTGAAGTTCCACCTGGCGCCGCCGCTGCTGGCCAAAAAGGACAAGCAGGGCCACCTGGTGAAGCAGGAATTCGGCGCGTGGATGATGAAGGCCTTCGGCGTGCTGGCCAAGCTGAAAGGCTTGCGCGGCACCGCGTTCGACGTGTTCGGCTACACCGGGGAGCGCAAGATGGAGCGCGCCTTGATCGGTGAATACCGCCGCACGGTCGAGTCCCTGCTGCCGAAGCTGAACGCGGACAACCTCGCCCAGGCCGTGGCGATCGCCAGCGTGCCGGAAGACATCCGCGGCTTTGGCCACGTCAAGGAGCGCAACCTGGCTGCGGCCAAGCGCAAGGAAGCGGAGCTGCTTGCCGCCTTCCATGCGGGCGGCACGGTTTCTCGCGCAGCTTGATTTGAGATAGCCGCGCCGTGCTAAATTAAAGTATGAGCACGATGTCCGACGAATGCCGTGAGCTGCTGCTGGAGTCGCGCCGCCATGCGCCGCTGTACGGCAACCGGCTGGCCAATCACTTGCCGATGGCGCTGCTGGCGCTGGACCGCCTCGGCGCCGATGCGGCCACGATGCGCCGCTTCGCCGGCGGCTACGCGCGCAAGCTGCTGCCCGCCGCGCTGCCCAGCAGCGCGCTCGACCCGCACGATGTCCTGGGCAGCGCCGGCGACTATTCCCGTTTCGCGGCCTTCTTCCAGGACCGGATCCGCGAGGCCGGGCCGGAGGCCGTGTTGCACGACTGGGTGCCGGTGCTGATGCCGGGCGTGGCGGCGTCCGCCTTCCACGGCTTGATCCGCCTGGCGTATGCGATCGAGGGCGGGCTCGAGGACGAGATTGCGCTTTCGTTGGCGTACTGGGCCAGCGAATACGCGCCGCTGCCGCTGTCACTGGCGCCGAGCGAGGGCACGCTCGAGCAGATCGCCGGGCACCTGCGGGGCAAGGTGGCCGACCACGTCTTCAAGCCGGGCATCATCATCGACAAGATGCTCGAGATCGCCTGGGACCCGGCACTGGCGGGCGCCGTGGTGCAGCCGGCCGCGGCGCCGTCGCTGCGCGAGATCGCCGGTTTCGGCCTGGACGCGTACCGGCGGCGCGAGGATTTCACCCTGCTGCACGTCGTCACCGGTTGCCATGCCTTCCGCATCGTGCAGCGCTATGCGAGCGACCAGGCGCTCGCCCGGCGCTACCTGTGGCAGGCGGTGCTGGCGGCCTGGCTCACGGTGACGGCCGGCCAGGCGGGCCGGGCGGAAGCCGGCGCCGATGGCCCCGAGGCCGGGGAAGAGGAGATCGCGGCGCGCGCCATCCTGTCCAGCGACGACCACGTCATCAAGCTGTGCTATTCCGCGCTGTGCGAATACAGGGAGTACGGCAACCCGGCCTATCTGCGGATCGCGGCGCGCAAGCTTGCCCTTTAAACACAGCGGATGTCGTGTCCGCCCCACTGTTACAGTTGCTTGCAATCGCGCAGGCAGGCACGTCTATAATCGGCGCATGAGCTCGCGATATGCACATCCCGGCCGCCTGGCCGTCTTCTCCCACGTTGCCGCGTCGGTATGTGCGGCCCTGGTCTTGCTGTCCGGCTGCGGCGGTGGTGGCGGCGGCTCGTCCGCAAGCACCGGGGCGCCGGTCGGCAACACCCCGGCGCCCCCGTCCGTTCCCACAGACCCGACCACGCCGCCCACAACGGCCACGCCGGCGGACCCGATCCCGACCGACTTCATGAACTACCAGAACCTGTGCGCCAAGCCGCGCACGGGCGTGGATGCGCAGGGATACGCCTTCCCGGACCGCCAGGGCACGCTGCAGGACGAAATGAAGTTCCTGCGCGGCTGGTCCGACCGCTATTACCTGTGGTACGACGAGATCCCGACCACGATCAGGATGGCCGACTACACGAATACGCTCGATTATTTCGCGGCGCTGAAGACGCCCGCGCTGACGGCCGCGGGCAAGCCGAAGGACCGCTTCCACTTCACCTACACGACGGCCGAGTGGGATGCGTTGTCGCGGGCCGGTGAGGAGGTCGGCTATGGCCTGACCTGGTCGCGCAATTCCGCCACCGCGCCGCGCACCTGGCTGGCTTCCATCGTCGAACCCGGTTCGCCGGCGGCGAATGCGGGCATCAAGCGCGGCGACATGCTGACGGCGGTCGACGGCATCGACTTCGTCAACGCCACCGGCAGCACCAACGTCGACGCGATCAACGCCGGGCTGTTCCCCGACAATGCGGGCGAGTCGCACCGCCTGTCGATCCAGCGTGGCACGACGAAGTTCGACGTGACCCTGGTGTCGCAAGTGGTCGCCAGCGATTCCGTGAAGAACACCAAGGTGATCGACACCCCGACCGGCAAGGTCGGCTATCTCTCCTTTGAAAACCACAACGCGGTGGCCGAGAAGCAGCTGATCGACGCCTTCAACCTGTTCAAGAGCCAGGGCGTGAACGACCTGGTGCTGGACATGCGCTACAACGGCGGCGGCCTGCTGTACATCGCCAGCGAGCTGGCCTACATGATCGCGGGGCCCAGCTCGGCCGGCAAGACCTTCGAGCGCGCGGTCTACAACAACAAGACCGCGCCGGATGCGCCGATCCCGTTCCGCAATACGGCCTACGGCTTCTCGGCGCCGAACCCGGTGACGGCGGGCATGGCGTTGCCCTACCTGGGCCTGAGGCGCGTGACGGTGCTGACCACCGCCGGCACCTGCTCGGCCAGCGAAGCCGTGATCAACGGCCTGCGCGGCGTGGACGTCGAAGTCGACATCATCGGCAGCCAGACCTGCGGCAAGCCCTACGGCTTCACCCCGGTCGACAACTGCGGCACGACCTATTTCTCGATCGAGTTCCAGGGCGTGAACGCGAAAGGTTTCGGCGACTTCGCGGACGGCTTCGCGCCAACCTGCACCGTGGCCGACGACCTCGCCCACACGCTCGGCGATCCGGCCGAGAACGTGCTGGCCGCGGCGCTGGCCTACCGCGCCACGAATGCCTGCCCGTCCTCCGGTACGGCCCGCGCGAGCGCGGTGCAGATGGAGCTGGTGCGGCCGAAGCTCAAGGAGATTTCGATTTATCCGCAAAAGCGCTAGCTAACCGGCTGCGTTTGCAGCGTCGCCCCGCGCAGGCGGGGGTCCAGGTTCTGCTTGAGTTACCTGAACGCATACAAACTTGGGTTCCCGCCTGCGCGGGAACGACGTTATAAGGTCTATAATTTCCGGCTTGAAATCTTTCTAATCTTGCCGGAGTTCAAAGATGATTCGTTCTGCCTTAATGCTGGCCATGCTGGCTGCCGTTCCCTTCGCCCATGCGGCGCCCGACCTGGTCACCGTGTCGGAACGCTCGGGTTTCACGGCCACCGGCCGCTACGACGAAGTCATCCAGCTGTGCGGCGCCTTCCAGCAGGCCTATCCGAAGCAGGTGAAATGCTTCCAGTTCGGCAGCACGCCGGAAGGCCGGCCGATGATGGCGCTGGCCGTGACCCGGGCCAATGCCTTCACGCCCGAGGCCGCGCGCAAGAAGAAGCTGCCGGTGACCCTGATCCAGGGCGGCATCCACGCCGGCGAGATCGACGGCAAGGACGCCGGTTTCCTGGCGCTGCGCGAGATGCTGGAAAATCGCATCGCGAAAGAAGCCCTCGACAGGCAGGTGCTGCTCTTCGTGCCGGTATTCAACGTCGACGGCCACGAGCGCTTCGCCAAATGGAACCGCCCCAACCAGCGCGGCCCGGTCGAGATGGGCTGGCGCACCACCGCCCAGAACTTCAACCTGAACCGCGACTACACGAAGGCCGACGCGCCCGAGATGCAGGCCATGCTGGCATTGGTGAACGCCTGGGATCCGCTGACCTATGTCGACCTGCACGTCACCGACGGCGCGATGTTCCAGCACGACGTCTCGATCCAGGTCGAGCCGGTGAACTCCGGCGACGCGGAGTTCCGCAAGGCCGGCCTGGCGCTGCGCACGAATGTCATCGCCGACATCACCAAAGAGGGCTCCTCGCCGCAGTCCTATTACATGTCGTTCAAGGACACCGACGATCCGGCCTCGGGCTTCGTCAACACCGTCTACGAGCCGCGCTTCTCGACCGGATATTTCCTGCTGCGTAACCGGATGTCCCTGCTGGTCGAGACCCATTCGTGGAAGGATTACCCGACCCGCGTGCGGATCACCCACAATGCCATCGTCTCGATCCTGAACCAGGTCGCCGCGCACGGCCAGGAATGGCAGCAGGCGGCCAGCGCGGCCGATGCGCGCGCCGCGCGCCTGGCCGGCCAGCCGGTGGCGCTGAGCTACAAGACCACCGACAAGACCACGATGGTCGACTTCCAGGGCTATGCCTACACCCGCAGCATGTCCGACGTATCCGGCATGATGATGACCCATTACGACGAAACCAGGCCGCAGGTCTGGCACGTGCCGCTGCGCGACGAGGTGGTCGAGGACCTGCAGGTGAGGGCGCCGGGCGCCGGCTACGTGGTGCCGGCGGCCTGGGCGCAGATGGTCGCAAGCAAGCTGACCCAGCACGGCATCGCGTTCCGCCGGCTGGACAATGCTGTAGCCAGTGCGAAGGTCGAGACCTTCCGTGCCGACAAGGCGAGTTTTTCCGCCGGCTCCTTCGAATCGCACCAGCGCCTGGCGGTGCAGGGCACCTGGCGCCAGGAACCGCGCGCGGTCGGCAAGGGCGCGCTGTTCGTGCCCATCGCCCAGCCCAAGGCGCGCCTGGTGATGGCCCTGTTCGAGCCGCAGGCGCCGGATTCGCTGCTGGCCTGGGGCGCATTCAACAACGCCTTCGAGCGCAAGGAGTACATGGAAGAGTACGTGGCCGAGGACGTCGCGCGCGAGCAGATGGCGCAGGATCCGGCGCTGGCCGCGGAATTCCACCGCAAGGTCGAGAGCGACGCCGCCTTCGCCAAGAACCCGCATGCACGCCTGGAATTCTTCGCGCGCCGCCATCCGTCCTGGGACGAGCGCCTGAACCTGTATCCGGTGATGCGCACCGACATCGCCCTCTGATTCCGCGCAAAGCCCGGCCATTCGCCTGCAACCCCGGCCGGTGCGGCCGCTCTGATCCTGTATGGACGAGCGGTCGATACGGAGGGCGGCGATGGGCGACTCAGGAAAGTGGCAGCGGGGCATGGCGCTTTGGCGGGAGCGACGATCATGACACCGCCGGCCAGTTGTTCCATCGTCTGTTATCGCAGCCGGCGCGATCAGGTCGAACGCCTGCTGGCCAGCGTCACGACCGCCAAGCCCGACCTGCTCGTCTACCTGGTCGACAACTCTCCTAGCGATGCGCTGCGCGCGCCGGCCGAGCGCTTCGGCGCGTGCTACCGGCACCGGCCCGACAATCCCGGCTACGCCCGTGCCCATAACCTGGCGCTGCGCGACGCCATCGCCGCCGGCAGCGCCTACCACTTCGTGCTGCACCCCGACATCCAGATTCCCCTCGACGCGATCGGCAAGCTGCTGGCCTGGATGGAACAGCATCCCGACGTCGGGCTGCTGGCCCCGCGCGTGCACTGTCCGGCTGCTCCCTGCTGATGCGGCTCGAGACGGTGCAGCGCGCCGGCCTGTTCGACGAGCGCTTCTTCCTGTATTTCAGTGATGTCGACCTGTCGCGCCGGGTGGGCCGCATCGCGCGCACGGTGTTCGTGCCGCACGTGGCCGTGGTGCACGATGATGGAAGGGCGTCGTACCGCGACTGGCGGCGGCTGGCGCAGCACCTGATCTCGACGGCACGCTACTTCAACAAGTGGGGCTGGCTGCGTGACGAGGAACGTGCCCGGATCAACGCCCGCACGCTGCGCGCGGCAAACCCGGCGCGTGGCGCCTACCCGGAGGAGGGGGGGCGGACGGGCGCCAGCCCGGCCGGGACCGACTTGCGCCCGTGAGCGCGGGGAGGGTTCAGCAGTTCTGCAGTGGACGGCGGGCGTACCAGCCGAACACCAGGATCAGCAGGTAGCAGATGGCGGGCACGGCCAGCGCCAGGCGCAGGCTGGACAGGTCGGCCGCGAAGCCGGTCAGCAGGGGCACGACGGCGCCGCCGACGATGGCCACGCACAGCAAGCCCGAGCCTTCGGCGGCGCGCTCGCCCAGGCCTTCCGACGCCAGCGTGAAGATGGTCGGGAACATGATCGAATTCACCAGGCCGATCGCCAGCAGGGACCAGCCCGACACGGCGCCGGTACTGTTGCTTGATACCAGCAGCAGCAGGGCGGCGAGACCGCCGGCCACGGCCAGCACCTTGCCCGGCGAGCAGATGCGCAGGACATAGGCGCCCAGGAAGCGGCCGACCATGGCGCCGCCCCAGTACAGCGGCACGTGCTTGCCGGCCGCCTCGGCGCCCAGGCCCAGCACGTCGAATTGCATCAGGTAGTTCACGATCAGCGAGCCGACCGCCACTTCGGCGCCGACGTACAGGAAAATGCACAGCGTGCCGAAGGCGAAGCGTGGCCGCCGCAGCAGGCCGAAGGCGCTGAACACGCTGCCTTCCGGGCTGGTGTGCTCGACCAGCTTGTTGCGATTCGCCCAGACCATGGCCGCCACGATGGCCAGCGCGATCGCCAGGCCGATGTAGGTGTGGACCACGACCTGGCTTTCGGCCGCGCGGTAGGCCGCCAGCTGCACCGCCGACAACGTCGCCTGGTCGACCTTGGCCAGCGAACCGAGGATCAGGATCGCGCCGACGTAGGGGAACACGGTGGTGCCGAGCGAGTTGAAGGCCTGGGCGAAGGTCAGGCGGCTGCTGGCCGTCTGCGGGGCGCCCAGCATCGAGATCAGCGGATTGGCCACCACCTGCACGATGGTGATGCCGGCCGCCAGCACGAACAGGGCCAGCAGGAAGGCGCCGAACAGGCTGGACGAGGCTGCGGGAATGAACAGCAGGCAGCCCGCGGTCATGGTCAGCAGGCCGACCACGGCGGTGCGCATGTAGCCGATGCGGCGCACGATCGAGGCCGCCGGCAGCGAGACGATGAAGTAGGCGGCAAAGAAGGCCGACTGCACCAGCATCGCCTGGGCATAGCTGAGGGTAAACAAGTCCTTCAGCTTGGGGATGATCACGTCGTTCAGGCTGGTGATGCCGCCGAAGGTGAAGAACAGGGCGAACACGAAGACGCGCAGGCTGGCGAGGTGCGCGCCGCCGTTGGAATGCGGGGAGGCGTCGCTTTGCGCAGCGCCGGCAGGGTGGCCGATTTGCATAAGAATAGTCCAGGTGGGTTGAAGCGGCAGGTAGGAATATTACATGGCTTTTCGTGAAAAACCTTGCTTCCTTGCCGCAGCCCTGCTGGGCACGCTGGCTCCCGCCGTCGCCCAGGACAAATCCGCCGTTCCCTACGATGCCGAGCTGGCGAAATCGCTCGGCGCCAACGACCCGGTGATCGTCAATGGCGAGATGGTGGCGGAATACCACAGCTTCTTCGGTTCGGCCGCGCTGATGGCCGTGAACGAACTCCACGCGAAGATCCAGAAGCCGAAAGACTGAGGGCGTAAAAAAGCGCCGGCGGGACTGGCCCGGCCGGCGCTTGCGTCAGCGCTCTGCGGATGCGAATTACAGGAACTTGTATTTCGCGCGCAGGTAGAACATTCGGCCCAGCGGATTGCCGTACTGCGGATCGTAGCCGACCTGGAAGCCCTGGTCGTTACGCGAGCTCGGCGGGTCCTGGTTCAGCAGGTTCCTGATGCCGAAGGCCACGTCCACGGCCTTAATCGGGCTCCAGACCAGCTGGGTGTCAAAGGTGCTGATCGACGATACATGGCGGACCGAGGGGTAATCCGGACCGATCAGGTCGGCGTTTGTGTAGTCCTGGTAGCCAGCTGTGTAGTTGTGCGTCAGGGACGCGGTCCACGCACCGCTCTTCAAGCTGAAGGTCAGGATGTGGCGCCAGCGCGGGGTCGCACCGAAGTCCTCGTACTTGCCGAGATCGCTGACAGTCGCCACACCCGCATACTGGTAGCCGTGCTTCAGGTAGTAGGTGCCATCGAGGTTGGCGCCGAAGCTACCGATGCCGGCGAAGTTCTGCTTGTAGTTCAGGTTCAGGTCCAGGCCCGAGGCGAAGAAGCGCGACGAGTTGGCGTAGGGCAGATCGACGAAGGCCAGCGGGAAGTCCGGGTTGGTGCTGCCTTGGATCGTATTGCTCTTGTTGAGTGCCGTCGGGTCGAGGGATGGCTTGCCGGTCGAATCGAGCGGCAGGGTTTTCGGATCGACGCGCCAGTAATTGCCCTGGTAAAGCGTCGGATTGCCGAGCACGCCGATCTCCGAGGTCTGCACGATCGAATTATTGATCTTGATGTTCCAGTAGTCGAGCGAGCCGCTGATGTGCTGCGTCGGCTGGAACACGAAGCCCAGCGAGTACTGCTTCGATTTTTCCGGCTGCAGGTTCGGATTGCCGCCACGCGCGGCGCTCAGCTGCACGTTGCACTCATCCTCGAGCGCACCGACCGGATTGGCGCTCTTGATCGGCTGGCCGCCCGGGCAGCGGACCGGGTCGCTGAAACTGCCGTTGGTGTTCTGGCCATACGAATACGGCAGCAGGTTCTGGTACAGGGTCGGCGCGCGGAAGCCTTCGGCGAAGGAACTGCGCACCATGACTTCCTTGATCGGCTGCCAGCGCAGCGAGACTTTCGGGCTGACCTGGGAGAACGAGGTGCCGAAGTCGTTCTTGTACTTGTCGTAGCGGGCCGCCATGTCGAAGTCGAGATGGGTGTACAGCGGGACCGACACTTCGGAGTAGGCCGAGTACACCTTGCGGCTGCCCGTCACGCCCGGCACCGGTCCGTTGCCGCCGACCTGGTCGCCGGAAGCGAGCGCATCGGACGAAACCTGCTCCAGTTTTTCGTGGCGCATGTCGACGCCGACGGCGAAACCGAGCGCGCCGTACGGCAGCTGCATCAGTTCCTTGGACACGCGGGCATCGAATTCCTTGGCGGTCGAGGTCGCGCTGTTTTCCATGCCGGTCAGGCGCGCACCCTGCAGCGCCGACAGGCTGTTCGCGTCCTGGTCGCCGAATACATTGATGGAGCCGGAGGCGATCAGCGGGGTCAGCTTCGCATAGCTGTACTGGCCGTCGCCGAACGAGATCACGCCTTCGTTCTTCGAGTACGAGATGGCGGTGTCGTAGTCCCAGCCGGCGATGGTGCCGCGGGCGCCGACCAGGAAGCGGGTAGTCGTGGTATCGGTGATATCGGCACGGCCGCCGCCGGCCACGGTACGCCAGGTGCCGCTCATCGGGCCGACAGGGGTGACGGCGGTATCGGCGCCGAGGATCGAGCCGTCCGGCATGGTCATGCCTTTCGGCAGCGTGATGCTTTTCGGGTAGAAGCGGCCGTTCGCCGGGTAGATCATCGGCTTGGTATAGGGCGCCGGCGAATAGTGGGCGGTGGTCTCGTCCTTGGTGCGGATGGCTTCGGCGTACAGCTGGTTGTCGTCGTTCAGCTGCAGCACGCCGCGCGCGACGATGTTGTCGTGCTTGGCTTTCGGAATCAGGTCGATGAAGCGGACGTAATCGGTGCCGCACCTGGTCGCGCTGCCGATCGGGATCAGCGCGAAGGCAGCGTTGTCGCAATTCTTGTAACGGAAGGGATTGACGTTGGTATAGCTGTTGCCGTTGGTATCCGTGAAGTTGAAGTTGGGGATGCCGTTGCGCGGCGAATTCTTGATCAGGCCCAGGTCCGGACGCACGCCGGTGCTGGCGTACGGGCGCTGGGTCGCCTTGAGCGCGTCGTCGGTCTCGTGGTTTGCGCTCAGCAGTACGTTGAAGCCCTGGGTCGACAGATCGCCGTAGCCGCCGGTGAAGTTGAAGCTGCGCGTGTTGCCGCCCCCTTGCTGGACCTTGGTGTCGTAGGCCGAGACTTCCGCACCCTGATAATCCTTCTTGAGGATGAAGTTGATCACGCCTGCAACCGCGTCGGCGCCATAGATGGCCGATGCGCCATCGCGCAGCACCTCGACGCGCTCGATCGCCGAGAGCGGAATCGAGTTCAGGTCGACCGGGCTGCTGCCGAAGGCATAGTTGGCCACGCGGCGGCCGTTGAGCAGCACCAGCGTGTACTGCGGGCCGAGGCCGCGCAGGTTGGCGGTCGAGGGATTGCCGGTCGAGCCGACGTTCTGTGCCAGCACGCCGCCGCCGAAATTCGACGGGATCAGGCTCACGAGATCCTGCGCCGTCGTGGCGCCGGTGCGCTCGAGGTCGGCGTGGGTCAGCACCGAGATCGGCAGCGCGGTTTCGGATTCAGTACGCTTGATCGCCGAGCCGGTGATTTCCACGCGCTGCATGGCCGGTGCGGGCGTGCTGCCTGCCGCATCCTGCGCCGCTGCCGGCAAGGCCAGCAGGCCGACGCCGGCGACGATACCGCCCGAATAAATTACTCGCAGCGAGCGCGCGAGCATTGTCTCCTTGAACATATTGTTCCTTTTCTTTTGTATGGAAATCTGCGCGAGCACCGGCGCGCGTGCGAGCACCGGGCTCAATGGCAGGACACACCCGTTTCGGGTAAAAAACGGAAGTGGCGAGCATCTGAACATATGCATATATGAGCGTCAATATGAGCGGATGGGTTATTACCAAGATGTAATCTGGGCGAGGCCCCCGCTGGCCTTGATACCCCATAAGAATCGCGCTCTGCAGCAGGCCTAATCTGGTCTCGCTCCGTGCCGCGCGCACGCTTTGTCGATTCCATCATGGCCACTTACTACATCGATCCTTCCGCCTCCAGTCCCGGTCCCGGCAACGGAACGCTTGCCAGCCCTTTCAAGGCATGGACTAGCGTTACCTGGGCGCCCGGCAATATCTACCTGCAAAAACGGGGCACCAGCTACCGGGGCGTCTTTCAATTGTCGGCAAGCGGGACCGCATCGCAGCGCATCACGATCGGCGCGTATTACCGTGCCAACGGCAGCGATGACCCGTCGCGCCCGAAACCCATCATCGTCCTGCCGGGGGCACCCACCACCCCGGCGAATGGTGCGTCGATCGCGGTGTTCAACCAGGAGCGCGATTTCGTCACCTACCGCAACCTGGACATCCGGAATACCGCCTTGCCGGAAGCCAGCGATGTCGCGATCATCTGGCTGGGCAACAACTGCGTTTTCGAAAATAACAAGCTCAGCTCGAATTGTGCCGGCGTGTATATCTTCGGCAAACAGCACGTGACCGTGTCCGGCTGCGTGCTCGACGTCGTCCGCAACAGTCCGGCGTATGCAAATCACGGCATTCTCGTGGCCGGAAGCGGCACGATCGACGATACCCGGTTGCTGAACAACACCATCCGCCACCGCGGCGGCGGGAACGCCTCGTCGCATGGCATCCGCTGCGAAACCTATAGCAGCAGCGCCTTCCTTACCAATCTCACGATCCACGGGAACCGCGTATCGCCGCCACCCGGCATCACCTACAACCCCAACCGCGGCGCCATCGGCATCTACCTGGTCCAGGGGGCGGCTGCGACGGTGGACAGGAATACCGTGACCGGCATGCTGGTGGGTATCTTCCTGAACAGCGGAGACCACAGCTACGTGGGCAACAACAACTGCAGCACCAATATGAATTTCGGCATTCATGTCACCGGGCTAGCCAAGTCTTTCCTCATCGAGAGCAATGTCTGCAACTACAACGGCGGCACGGCGAGCCCCACCTATTACGGCCGCGGCATCGAGCTGACGTCGACGGCAGGCCAGGATGCCGTATCGGGCCACACGATCCGCTACAACACCTGCCGATTCAACTATAACTATGGCGGTCCGCTGGACAACGGTTCGGAAGGCGTCGGCATCGGCCTGGACAACGGAACCCGCGCCTGCTCGGTGTACGGCAACGTCATCTCGAATAACGAAGGCAACGGCATCCAGTTATATGGCGGCGGCGACCCGGCCAAATACCCCGACACCGGCGGCCACATGGTCATGTCGAACATGCTGGATTCGAACTGCACCCATTCGGTCCTGAACCGGCGCAGCGGCGGCACGACACCGAGCCTGTTCCAGGCGCATATCGCGCTTGTCTACATTTATGGCAGTCCGACCGTCATTTCCGGCAACGTGTTCATGGGAAGCACGCGCGACGCGATTTACCAGGACAGCACGGATGCGAACATCATCATCTTCGGGAATATGGTCCTGGGGCTGCTGTTTCCGGTGGCAGCGCCGATATTCGAAAATTTCGATTAATATCCGCAAATTATCCTGCTGCAACTGGTGCTGCTGCTGGGTTTCATGGTGTGCGGCATGCTGGCCGAGCCGGTGGGGAAGAGCGCCGGCGCGCTGGCGATGATGGCGGGCCTGCTGGGCGCGGCGGCCATGGGTGCGCACAGCGCAGCCAGCAAACTGCTGCTGAGCCATCTGGCGCCGACCTCGATGATGACCGGGAACGTGACCCAGCTCGTGATCGACACGGTCGACCGCCTGCGTGGAACCGCTGACGCGGCCACGCATGCACGCTGCGCCAAGTTCTTCTGGCCGGTGCGCGCGTTTGCCTTGGGTTGCGGGGGCGGCGCCTTCGCGTTTCACGCCGTGGGCTTCGTGGCCCTGATCGTGCCGGCGGCGATCTTGTGCGTACACCTGTGGCTGCCGGAACCGCAGGGGCAAGCGCAGGCTGCTTAAGGCGTACCCAGCAGAATAGTCCGTACCTGGCCGTCCGCGCCGGGCAGCAGCTGGTACAGGCGGTCGAACTCGTCATCGAGGATCTCGCTGCCGGGCGCGCCGCCGAACAGTTTCACCAGTTCCGGCAAGGTGTTCGAGTGCCCGACCACCACCACCGCGCCGCTCAGGGCGCGCACTTTCTCGACCAGGACCCTGGGAGCGCGCGGGTCGTACAGCTGGACCGTCAGGCCGGTGCGCTGCGCCAGCGGCGCCGCGGTCTGCCGGGTGCGCGCGGTCGGCGTGCTGAAGATGGCCGTGATGCCGGCCCGGTGCAGCATCGCGGCGATATGCTGCGCGCGTGTCTGGCCCTGCGGCGTCAGGTCGGGATCCTTGCCCTCGGCCGCCTTCTCGGCGTGGCGCACGAGGTAGATCGCGGAGGGTTCCGCCGCCGCCAGGCCGGGCAGCAGGGTCAGGGCCGCCAACGCGGCGCACAGCAGTGGGCGGAACGTGGGCATGGGCGGCCTCGGTTGAAGGATTACAGGGCTTGCAGCGGAATGGTGCCGGGGACGCTGGACGGCGTCGAGCACGGCTCTTCGTCGAAGGCGATGTCGCCGTTCGGATTCGCCACGCCGTCGGTCTTCAGGTCGACGAAGCCGAACATGTCGCGGTCCATCAGGTGCGAAGGCACCACGGTGCTGAGCGACGAGAAGATGTTCTCCACCCGGCCCGGATGCTTCTTTTCCCAGTCGCGCAGCATCGCCTTGATCTGCTTGCGCTGCAGGTTTTCCTGCGAGCCGCACAGGTCGCACGGGATGATCGGGAAGCCTTTGACTTCCGCATAGCGCTCCGTATCCGCTTCCTTCACATAGGCCAGCGGGCGGATCACCATGTGCTTGCCGTCGTCGGAGACCAGCTTGGCCGGCATGCCCTTGATCTTCGCGCCGAAGAACATGTTCAGGAAGAAGGTCTCGAGGATGTCGTCGCGGTGGTGGCCGAGGGCGATCTTGTTGCAGCCGAGCTCGTCCGCGACGCGGTAGAGGATGCCGCGCCGCAGCCTGGAACAGAGCGAGCAGGTGGTCTTGCCCTCTGGAATCAGGCGCTTGACGATGCTGTAGGTGTCCTGGTTCTCGATGTGGTACGGGATCCCCAGCTTGTCGAGGTAGGCCGGCAGCACCTCGGCCGGGAAGTTCGGTTGTTTCTGGTCGAGATTCACGGCGACCAGCTCGAACTTGATCGGCGCGCGCTCGCGCAGTGTCATCAGGATGTCGAGCAGGGCATAGCTGTCCTTGCCGCCCGACAGGCAGACCATGATCTTGTCGCCGTCCTCGATCATGTTGAAATCGCCGATCGCCTGGCCGACCAGGCGGCACAGGCGCTTGTGCAGCTTGTTGTTCTCGTACGCTACTTTGTCGGCCTGCTTGTCGGCCAGGTCCATCACTTCACTCATGCTTCATCCTTGATCTGGAATACTTCGACGCCGACGCCTTCGCAGTCGGGGTATACGTCCGGTTTCATGGTCGACACCCCGGCGGCGCGCACGCGTGGATGCGCCAGCATGGCCTTGACCACGTCGTCGCACAGCGTTTCCTGCAGGTGCACGTGGCCCTGGGCGATGCGCTGGGCGATGGTTTCGCGCATGAAGTCGTAGTCGACCACCTCATGCAGCTGATCGTCCTTCGGCGTCGACATCGCCAGCGGGATGTACAGCTCGACATTGATCAGGACGCGCTGCTCGCCCTTCTTCTCGAAGTCGTGTACGCCGATGTTGATCATGACTTCGTAATTGCGCAGGAACAGCCTGCGGCAATCGCGCAGCTGCGGGTGGGACAGGGCGGACAACATAGAAACCTTTTATTTAGTTAAAAACATCACGTCGCGCTCGAGCGGCATCAGGTGCTGGCCGCCATCGACGAGCAGGGTGGTGCCGGTCAGGGCGCGTGCATTCGCTGCATAGCAGACGGCATCGACGATGTCCTGCGGGGTGGACGAGCGCCCCAGCGGCGTGACCCGGTGGGCGCGCGAAAAGCCGTCCTCGGTCTGGTCGCCCGACACCATCGTGATGCCGGGGGCGACGCCGACCACGCGCAGCTTCGGCGCCAGGGCCTGGGCCAGCATCGTCGTCGCCGTGTGCAGTGCCGATTTGGACAGCGTGTACGACAAAAAATCCGGGTTGAGATTGTACAGTTTCTGGTCGAGCAGGTTGACCACCACGGCCTGGCCGCCGTCCGGCACGAGGGCATGCAGTTCCTGCGCCAGCAGCAGCGGGGCGGCCAGGTTGCACTGCATGTGGGCCGCCAGCAGCGCCGGCGAGAATGCGTCCGGCTTGTCGTATTCGAACAACGAAGCGTTGTTGACGATGCAATCCAGGCCACCCAGCAGGTGGACGACGTCGCGCGGCAGCGCGCGCACGGCATGCTCGTTCGCCAGGTCGGCATGCAGCGCCACGGCGCGCCGGCCGTGCTGGCGGATCGCGTGCACGACTTCCTCGGCCTCGGCCTGCGAAACGCGGTAATGGACGGCGACGTCCCAGCCGGCCTGGGCCATGCCAAGCGCGATTTCCCGCCCGATGCGGCGCCCGGCGCCCGTCACCAGGGCCACGCGGGCGCGGCTGGCGTGGGGTGGAAGGTCCTTGGAAGCGGTGTCTGTCATGTTCTACGTGATATGTCCTACAATGGCCGGATGTCTCTACCTGCACCGAATAGCGACGCGCTGGCCGCGTCCCAAGCCCTGCAGCGCCTGATCGCTGCCGAGATCGCCGAACAAGGCGGCGCCATCCCGTTTTCGCGTTTCATGGAGCTCGCGCTGTACGCGCCCAAGCTGGGTTACTACAGCGGCGGTGCGGCCAAGCTGGGCAGGGACGGCGACTTTACCACCGCGCCCGAGATCAGTCCGCTGTTCGGCGCCACGCTGGCGAGAGCAAGCGCCGCTATTATGGCCCAAAGTGGCCCCAACATCATCGAATTCGGCGCCGGCACCGGCAAGCTGGCGCGCGACGTGCTCACCGCGCTGGCGGAAATCGGCGTGGCCGTCGACAGCTACACGATCATCGAACTGTCGGGCGAGCTGCGGGCGCGCCAGCAGGAGGCGCTGAAGGATTTTCCGCAGGTGCGCTGGCTGAACGGCTTCCCCGACGGTTTCCACGGCGCGGTGCTGGCCAACGAGGTGCTGGACGCCATGCCGGTCGAGCTGGTCATGAAGGAGGGAGATGGCTGGACCCGCCAGTACGTCACCATCAGCGGTGGCGCCTTCACCCTGATTCCGGGCCAGCTTGATGCCGCCCTGCTGGAGCAGGTCGCGCGCCAGATCCCGGACTTCGAATCGCTGCAGGACGGCTACCTGACCGAGGTGCATCTGGTGGGCTGCGGCTTCATGCGCTCGCTGGCGCAGATGTTCAAGAATGGCAAGGGCGCGGCGATCCTGGTCGACTACGGCTTCCCGGCCCACGAATATTATTTCGACGAGCGCAGCAGCGGCACCCTGATGTGCCACTACCGCCACCATGCGCACCCGGACCCGTTTTATCTGCCCGGCCTGCAGGACATCACCGCCCACGTCGACTTCACCGCCATGGCGCTGGCCGCGCAGGACGCCGGCCTGGATGTGCTCGGCTACATGAGCCAGGCCTCCTTCCTGCTGGCGGCCGGCATCGGCGAGCTGCTGCTGCGCACCGATCCCGAGGACGCGCTGCGCTACCTGCCGCAGTCGAAAGCCGTTCAAAAACTGGTGTCGCCGGCCGAGATGGGAGAATTGTTCAAGGTGCTGCTGGTTGGTCACGGCGTGGAGCTCGACCCGGCAATCGTGCGCGCTGATCGATCTCATAAGCTTTAAGATTTTGATATCTTGCGCGCCGGATACAAACCCGGCTATGCTGACCTTATGGCCAAAATCCACACCCACTATGACAACCTGAAAGTGTCGCGTCACGCGCCGCAGGAAGTCATTCGTGCGGCCTACAAGGCACTGAGCCAGAAATACCATCCCGACAAGAACCCCGGCGACGAGCGCGCCGCCCGCATCATGGCGATCGTCAACACCGCCTACAACATCCTGTCCGACCCGGTGCGCCGCAAGGAGCACGACGACTGGATCGCCTCGGAGGAATGGGAAGTCGAGTGGCTCGAAACCAGCCACGGCGACGAGGGCCGCGGGCAGCGCGGTGAAGCGCAATGGGAACCGCGCCAGGTCGAGGCGCCCTTGCGCTGGCGCTTCCTGCTCGCGCCGCGCTGGTGGGCCGGGATGCTGGCCTTTTTTGCGGCCGGGGTGGTGCTGACCGTGCTGCTGGTCGATTCGCCCAAGGTATTGCCGTCCGCGCTGGCCTGGGCCGGCAAGCCGTCCGGAACGAGCGGCGCGAGCGCCGGCGCGCCGAATTCTCCACCCGAGCCGCTGGGCATCGACGCCAGCAACGACGGCTGGGCCCGTCCAGCGGGCCCGGCCGAAGCGCCGCCCGACATCAAGGCCCTCGGCCTGACCCAGCTGGTGGTGCCGGCGCGCGCGCCCGACTGCGATACCGATCTGCAGAGCCAAGTCTCGCCGAACGGTGATCCGTGGCCGGCCCAGTCCGGCTACATCGACGGCTACCCGGTCGGCAACCAGGGCGAGGAAATGCAGATCCTGGTCGACAACAGCAACAATCCCTCACCGGTGCTGGTCAAGATCTACGACCTGGACCGCCGCTCGAACGTGCGCCATGCCTACGTGCTGGGGCGCACCAAGTTCTTGATCGACAAGCTCTCGGCCGGCAAGTACGAGGTGCGCTACCAGAACATCCTGATGGGCGGCTCGCGCGCCGAATGCGTGAATGGCCGCCGAGCAGCCCTGCGCCAGGCCGCCGCCCGCTAAGCCTTCCTGGTTCGCCGGCAGCACCGGGTTGTGGTTTTCTACGACACTGCATGTGGCTGCTCAGCCGTGAATTTAAGTATTTTGTTCCCTGGACGTAATATACTCGGACAGCCGCGGGCCGATGCAGCCTGCCGGCCCACGCCCAACGCAGGCAGACACGGAAAAACCGGGATATGAACGAACTAGACGGGCTGACCGCCCTGATCATCGAGCCGCATGCCGGGATGCGGGCGACGGTCCATAACATGCTGACGATGTGCGGCTTGAGCAAGGTCGACCACGCGGGCAGCTCGAACCAGGCGGTCAAGTACCTTGGGCTGAAGCAGTACGACCTGGTGCTGTGCGAATATGCGCTGGAAGGCGGCCAGGATGGCCAGCAGCTGCTCGAGGACGTGCGCCACCACAAGCTGATGCCGCTGGCGACCATGTTCTTCATGGTGACGGCCGAAGGCGACTACGGCAAGGTCGTCAGCGCCGCCGAGCTCGGCCCGACCGACTATATCCTGAAGCCTTTTACCGCCGACCGCCTGCTCGAACGCATCGCGCGCGCGCTGGACAAGCGCAAGGTGTTCCTGCCCGTGTACGAACTGATGGCATCCGGCGGCCAGCGCGAGGCGATCGATGCCTGCCTCGAGGGCGAGGAAAGGCATCCGCGCCACGCGATCGACTTCATGCGCCTGCGCGCCGAGCTGCACATGTTCCTCGGCGAAGCCGACCAGGCCGAGCCGATCTACCGGCGCCTGGTCGAGGCCAAGGCGATCGCCTGGGCGCGCCTGGGCCTGGCCAAGACCCTGTTCCTGCGCGAGCGTTTCCAGGAGGCCCAGGAGCTCCTCCAAGACCTGGTCGAGAGCAACAAGAACTTCGTCGACGCCTACGACTGGCTGGCCCGCACCCACGAGGCGGTCGGCGAGCTGGACAAGGCGCAGGCGGTGCTGGGCGACGCCGTGGCGGTGTCGCCGCATGCGGTGCGGCGCCTGCGCAAGCTGGGCGAGACCGCGCTCGAGGCCGGCGACCACGACACCGCCGAGAAGGTGCTCAAGCAGGTCGTCAGCAAGGCCAAGTACTCGGAATTCCGCGACCCGCAGGACCACGTGCGCCTGGTGCAGACTCTGGTGCGCAAGGGCGATCCGGTGCAGGCGGCGGCCGTGATCCGCGACCTCGACAAGTCGATGGCCTTCCAGAAGGGGACGGCGCTGTGCAGCGCGATCGCGTCCAGCATGGTGCACGAATACACCGGCAACGAAGCGCGCCTGAACGAGTCGCTGCTGGCCGCGCTGGCCGCCAGCAAGGAGGCGCCCACGCTGGCGCCGGATCTGAAGCTGGAGCTGGCGCGGGTGGCGATCGAGAACGACATGGAAGAGGGCGCGGCCGAGGTGATGCGCGAAGTGATGCGCAACGCCCAGAACGGCGCCGCCATGGGCCGCGCGATGGCGGTGTTCGAGAAGGCCGGCCACGGCGACCTGGCCCGGCAGCTCGCCAGGGAAAGCCGCCAGCAGGTGGTCGACCTGGTCGCCAGCGGCGCCGCCAGGGCCCGGGAGGGCGACTTCAAGGGCGCGGTGGCGATGATGCAGGAAGCGGTCGGCAAGCTGCCGGACAACCCGCAGGTGGCGTTCAACGCGGCCCTGGCGGTGCTCAAGGCCCTCGACAACGGCGGCTGGGACGAGCGCCTGGGCCAGCAGGCGGTCGCCTACATCGCCGCCGTGCGCCGCCTCGATCCGGTCAACCCGAAACTGCCGGCGCTGGCCGGCCTGCACCAGCAGGTGCTCATGAAATACAACAAAGGCCCGCGCAGAAAATGAAAGCAGTACCCCTTTCGCCATCGGCGCCCGATGAGATTCCCGACGCCGTGGCGACGGACCGCCGCCGGGTGCGCGCCGCGCTCCTGAACAAAGTCTGCGGCGACGAAGACATGTTCGCGCTCGGCAGCTCGGTCGCGCGCGTGGTCCAGATGGCGTCGTCGGACGACGAAGGCACCCATGCGCTGGCCTATTACGTGCTGTCCGACGTGGCGCTCACCCAGCGCATCCTGCGCCTGGCCAACACCGTCAAGTATCGCACCGCCTCCGGCACCGCCGTCACCACGATCTCGCGCGCCATCTCGCTGCTCGGCTTCGACAACGTCAAGACCACCGCACTGGCGATGCTGCTGGTGGACGCGCTGGCCAGCAGCGACCATGCGTGGAGCGTGCGGCTCGAACTGGAAGCCTCTCTGTGCGCCAGCCTAGTGGGGCGCGAGATGGCCCGCCACAGCTTTTACCAGGGCGCCGAGGAAGCGTCGATCGGGGCCTTGTTCAAGAACCTTGGGCCGCTGCTGGTGGCCTCCCACGAGCACGAGCGCTACCGCGAGATCGGGCTTCTGGTCGCCTCCGGCAAGCACAAGCTCGGCCAGGCCGCCCAGATGATCCTCGGCTGCAGCTACGACGCGCTGTCCGAGGCCGTGCTGGGCGAATGGAAGATCCCGGACGTAATCATGCGCGCCCAGCGCCCCCTGCCGGAAGGCAGCCTGAAGGTGGCGCTCAACCGCGGCGAATGGATGCGCCAGGTGGCCTCGTTCAGCCTGGACGTGGCGCGCCTGCTGGCCAAGTCCGGCGAGCCGTCCGGCACGCTTGACGCCCGCGCCCTGCTGGAGCGCTACGGCCATGCGTTGAATATCGACGGTACCCAGCTCGACGAGCTGTTCGATGTGGTGGCCCGGGAGATGAGCGGCCTGCTGCAGAGCATGAACCTGGAGCCGGTCCCGCGCCGCCAGGAAAGCGACGGTGACGGCCTGCCCAACGTGCTGCTGCTGGCCACCCTGGGCACGTCTGATGCGGAGCAGGGCAGCTACCCGAGCGGCAAGCCCCGCAATGCGCGCGAACTGCTGCTGGCCGGGGTGCAGGACGTGACCCAGATGCGCGCCTCCGGCCAGCACCAGCTCAACGAGGTGATCCTGGCCGTGCTGGAGACGCTCTATACGGCGATGGGCTTCCGCTTCGCCACCGTGGTCCTGAAGGACGCTCGGCGCGACCAGTACCGCGCCCGCGTGTCCTTCGGTGCCGACAAGTCCGCGACCCAGGCGGGATTCGCGTTCCCCGCGGCACCCGGAACGGCAGCCGGCCGCGACCTGTTCTTCCTGGCGATGGCGAACAATGCCGACCTGATGATCTCGGACGCCGCCAGCCCGAAGATCCGCGACCTGCTGCCGGCCTGGCACCGCCAGCTGCTGCCGGATGCGAAGAGCTTCATCGTGCTGCCGCTGGTGGTGGGGCAGGCCCAGCTCGGCCTGTTCTACGCCGACCGCACCCAGGCCGCACCGGAAGGCGTGCCGCCGGACGAAACCTCGCTGATCAAGGCGCTCAAGGGCCAGGTACTGGCTGCGCTTGCGCCCTGACGAAGTCGCCGAACTCGCGGGCCGGCATCGGCCGGCCGAACAGGAAACCCTGGGCTTCGTCGCTGCGCTTGTCGCGCAGGAAGCCCCATTGCGCCTGCGTCTCGACCCCTTCCGCCACCACGGACAAGCCCAGCGAATGCGCCAGGCCGATCGTCGCGCCGACGATCGCGGCGTCGTTCGGATCGTTCTCGATGTCCTTCACGAAGCCGCGGTCGATCTTGATGCGGTCGATCGCGAACAGCTTCAGGTAGGCCAGCGAGGAATAGCCGGTGCCGAAATCGTCGATCGCCAGCTTGAAGCCGCGCGCGCGCAGCTGGCGCAGCAGGGCGCGGGTGTTTT
>NZ_JBKFGF010000084.1:0-3719 GCF_051233485.1 Massilia sp. LXY-6 | reverse complement strand
GTCGATCGCGAACAGCTTCAGGTAGGCCAGCGAGGAATAGCCGGTGCCGAAATCGTCGATCGCCAGCTTGAAGCCGCGCGCGCGCAGCTGGCGCAGCAGGGCGCGGGTGTTTTCCGGGTCGTGCATGGCAGCCGTCTCGGTGATCTCCAGTTCCAGCAGCGAGGGGTCGATCGGATGCAGGGCCAGCAGGTGGTCCAGGCGCGCCAGCAGGGCGCCGCCGCCGAACTGGCGCGCCGACAGGTTGACCGCCAGGCGCAGCCCGCCGAGCCCCTCGTGCTGCCATTCGGCCAGCAGGGCCATGGCGCGCCCCAGCACCCAGTCGCCGAGCGGCAGGATCAGGCCCGACTCTTCGGCGATCGGGATGAAGCGGCCCGGCTCGATGTTGCCCAGCTCCGGATCGTACCAGCGCAGCAGGGCCTCGGCGCCGATCACGCGCCCGGTGTCGAGCGCGACCTGGGCCTGCAGGTGGATCTCGAAGCCGCCGTTCTCGAGCGCCGCCCACATCCGGTTTTCCAGCATCAGGTGCTCGTGGGTGGCGGCGTTCATGGCCGGCGAGAAGAACTGGAAATTGCCGCGCCCCTCGCGCTTGGCGGCGTACATCGCCATGTCGGCGTGGCGCACCAGGGTGTCGGCGTCTTCGCCGTCGTCCGGGAACAGGGCCACGCCCACGCTGGCGCCGCTGTGCGCGGTGATGCCGTTCAGGTAGTAGGGCTCCTGCAGCGACTCGACCAGCCGCACCGCCACCGTGCTCACGCTGTCCGGCGTCAGCGGGCCGCCCAGCACGATAATGAATTCGTCGCCGCCAAGGCGGGCCAGGGTGTCGACGTCGCGCAGCAGGTCCTTCATGCGCGCGCTGGCGCCCACCAGCAACTGGTCGCCGGCCTGGTGGCCGAACGAATCGTTGATCTTCTTGAAGTGGTCGAGGTCGATGAACAGCACCGCCAGCGGCAGGTTCGAGCGACGGGCCTGGGCCAGTTGCTGCTCCAGCCGCATGCCGAGCGCGGCGCGGTTTTCCAGGCCGGTCAGCGGGTCGTGGTGGGCCAGGCGGTGGATGTGGGCCTGCGAGCGGTGCTGCTCGGTGAGGTCGCGCAGGATGCAGACGTACAGCCGCTCGCCGGGCAGCTCCACTTTCGAGACCGACACCGCCAGCGGAAAGGGCTGGGCGCGCGCGTCGAGCCCGGCCAGTTCGCGTTCGTCGGCCGGCGCATCGGCCAGGCGCGCCAGCAGCGCGGCCCCGCCTTCGCCGCCGGCGCCCGGCACCAGGGTGGCGAAATCCAGGCCCTGCAGGTGGGCCTGCGGATAGCCGAACAGCGCCGCCGTGGCCGGGTTGGTCGACATCACGACCCCGCCGGCATCGACGGTGACGATGGCGTCGCCGGCATTGTCGAGGATTGCCTGCAGGCGCGCTTCGCGGTCGCGCAGGCGCGCGGTGCGATCTAGTACCTTGGCCTCGATCGCGGCCCGTTCGCCGCTGCTCAGCAGCAGCATCGCCCCCAGGAGTGCGGTCAGCAGCAGGCCGGAGGTCAGCACGGTCCAGCTGACCACGCCATGCTGTTCCTCCATGTAGGCGACGGTCGGGGAAAAGCGCAGGGCATAGCTGCGGCCGCCGAACGACAGCCCGACCCGGTAGTCGGCGCGGCCGGCCGGCCGCCGGATCTCGCCGACCAGCGCACGCGGCGCCCCGTCGGTGACGTCGGCCAGGCTCAGATTGAAACCGTCGAAGCCGCTGCGCAGCGTCGCCTGCTCGACCAGGGCATGCGCATCCAGGACCAGGCCGAGCAGGCCGACCGGCGGCCGGCCGGGTTCGCGCACCGCACGGAACAGCAAGATGCCGGTGCTGTCCTTCGAGACCAGGTCCAGCGGCGGCGTGGCGACCGGATCGATGCCGCGCAGGGCGCGCATGGCCGCTTCCCCGCGCAATGGCGCCGTCATGAAGTCGATCCCGCGCATATAGCTGTTGGTGAGCGGCCAGGTGTAGAGCATCGGAAGGTAGAGCGCGCGCTCGCCGGCGGCGTGCAGCGTACGTCCGGGACCGAGGTCGCGCATGCCCTCGAAACCGGGGTCGACTTCGGTGCGGACCCAGGCCTCGAAGGCCGGGCGTTCGGCGCGCGTGACCGGCACCAGCCAGTTGACGCCGACGATGTCGCGCCGCCCGTCCACATAGCCCCGCGCGATGCGCAGGAATTTGTCGCGCGCCATGTATTTTTCGTCGGCACCGAGAGTGCGGGCGAAGGTGCCGACGAAGCGTTCATGCTCGTTCAGCTCGGCCTGCAGGCCGTCGGCCACCTGCTGGGCCTTCAGGCGGTAGGGCTGCAGGTGCTGCTGGGTCTCCCAGTGCACGGCCTGTTCGTAGACCGCCACCACGGCGCCGGCGGCCAGCACCAGGGGCACCGCGACCATCGGCGCGCGCTGCCGCCACAGCGGGCGCGGCCGGCCCCAGGCGATCCATACCAGTGGCGACGCCAGCAGCACGCCGATGGTGTCGCCGGCCCACCAGTTGACCCAGTTCGACCAGCGCTCGGCGGCCGGGATCAGGCTCAGCCAGTAGAGCGCGGAGACGCTGATGCTGGCGTTGATCAGGCAGATGAGCGGGGCCAGCGCCAGGAAGCGGCCGACGTCGCGCGCCGAGTCGAGGGCAGGGCGCACCAGGCGCCGGAACCAGGCGGCGCCGAGCCAGGCCTGGAGTACCGAGCCGAGCGTGGTGAGAATGGTGACGGCGGTCGCGGGGCCGAGCGCGGCATCCGGCCCCAGCCATGCGCGCGGCAGGTGCAGCAGGGCAGCGCCCAGCGCGATCGCGGGCAGGACGCGCCAGCCGGCGCTGACGGCCAGCGCGAAGCCGACGCCGGCAGGAAGGAAGACCGGCGTGGCGTAGCCGGCAGGAAGATCGAGCAGGTCGCTGACGAAGCGCATGGCAACGTAGACGCCGATGATCGTCAAGCTAGCCAGGAGAAGCTGCGGCCAGCCCCAACGTGCCTTTGCTGCTGGTATGCGAACCATCCCTCATCCCTTGTAGTTTTCCCCAGTCTAGCCGCTCCAGTAAATACGTGGCGCTACAGTTGCGGCTTCATTTGCAAACATAGTTGCAAACAACCCTTGCGGACTTGCAGTTGGGTCGCTACAATCACGCCCCGAAGCAACGACACTATGTGAGTCAGATCAGTTCTGATAAAACAATAGTTGACAGTAGTTTGTCCGTGCTTCATACTCTGCGGTTCTTCGCGGTGGGGTGGCCGAGTGGTTAAAGGCAGCAGACTGTAAATCTGCCCTCTCTGAGTACGCTGGTTCGAATCCAGCCCCCACCACCAATAAGCGTTGATCGTGAAGTCGAATCGAAAGCAGTTGAGTTAAGTTGTACCTCGTGCGGGTGTAGCTCAATGGTAGAGCTGAAGCCTTCCAAGCTTATGACGAGGGTTCGATTCCCTTCACCCGCTCCAGTGTCAAATCAGCCCTTGTAGCTCAGTGGTAGAGCACTCCCTTGGTAAGGGAGAGGCCACGTGTTCAATCCACGTCAAGGGCACCAGAATTTAGTGCGGCAGTCAGCAGTATCCGACCGTCAGGCGTGCCTGGTAATTTCAAAAAAATCGTTAGGATCTTAGGAGTCAAGAATGGCAAAAGGTAAATTCGAACGGACCAAGCCGCACGTCAACGTCGGCACCATTGGTCACGTTGACCACGGCAAAACCACCCTGACGGCTGCAATCGCAACCGTTCTGTCGAAG
>NZ_JBKFGF010000083.1:0-14734 GCF_051233485.1 Massilia sp. LXY-6 | reverse complement strand
GGCGTCGGAAAAACTCGTTTGCTTCATCGGTGATGCTGGAAAGATGGGATGCATCATTGTGCCAGTTGCGCCGGCGGCCGGGGGAGCTCGGCGATTAAATCAGCGCTTCCCTAGGGAGCGCAGAAGTCCAGGGTAGCGATCGTCGTTACCCATGGCCGACTATAGTGGACCCCGACTTTGAGACGGTGGTTTAAGCTGTCGTCCGCGAAAGGATGATAGCGAATGAGTGAAGGTAAGAAGCGCAGGACGCATTCGGCGGAGTTCAAGGCCAAGATTGGCCTGGAAGCGGTTCGCGGGGTGAAGACGATCAACGAGATCGCGCAGGAGCACAACGTGCATCCGCAGTTGGTCACGCAATGGAAGAAGGAGATTCTGGAGAACGCGAGCTCCTTGTTCGATACCAAGCGCGGCCCGAAGCCGGTGGACGAGAGCAGCCCGGAGGACAAGCTCTACAGCGAAATCGGCCGGCTGAAGCTGGAGACGGACTGGCTCAAAAAAAAACTGGGGCTGTAAGTCGCAACGAGCGCATGGACTGGATCGAGCCTGCCCTTGCGGGCCTGCCGTTGACGCGCCAGTGCGAGCTCGCTGGTGTCCCGAGAGCGACGGTGTACCGAAGGCTGGAGGCGATGGTCCGCCAACAGCATGAGGACCAGGAGGACAACGCGCTGCGCGTCCTGATCGACGAGGAGTACACCAGTCGGCCGTTCTACGGCAGCCGGCGCATGGTGGTGTTCTTGCGCGGCCGAGGACACCGCGTCAATCGCAAGCGCGTGCAGCGCCTGATGCGGGAAATGGCTCTGGCAGGCATGGCGCCGGGCCCGGCGACGAGCAAACCGCATCCGCAGCACAAGGTCTATCCGTACCTGCTGCGTGGAGTGGCGGTCACGCGGCCGAACCAGGTGTGGAGTACGGATCTGACCTATATCCGACTGGCGCGTGGTTTTGCCTACCTGGTGGCGATCATCGATTGGTACTCGCGCCGGGTGCTGGCCTGGCGGATCAGCAACAGCATGGACGCGTCATTTTGTGTGGACTGCTTGGAAGAGGCCTTGCGCCACCACGGCAAGCCCGAAGTGTTCAACAGCGACCAGGGTTCGCAGTTCACCAGCGACGTGTTTATCGGCGTGCTCAAGCGCGAAGGCGTGGCGATCAGCATGGACGGGCGCGGGCGGGCACTGGACAACATCTTTGTCGAGCGCCTATGGCGTAACGTGAAGTACGAGGACGTGTACCTGAAGGGCTACACCAACATGGCCGAGCTGACAGTCGGTCTGGCGCAGTACTTTGCGTTCTACAACGCCGAGCGGCCGCATCAGGCCCTGGGCTACGGGACGCCAGATCAAGTTTACCGTGCTGGCGTCGGGGGCGGTGCGCCGATCATCGACAAGTTCGGCGACGCGGTGCTCGAGCATGCGCAAGATAGCATTACGGGGCAGCGCCGGGCAGCTGCTGAGGTAGAAACGGACATAGCTTAAACTCGCCGGCTGATTGTCTTGACTGATGGGTCCACTTTAGACAGTCCAGACGCAAGATTGTGCTAACCACACTTGGAACTGGTCGGTGCTGTGCTTGAATTTAAATTGCGTGATCTTCTACGAATACACCTGCCATGGAGTGACTGATCGAAAAATCGGCCGAGCACAATAGATTTCGGCCGGTTCAGATTTCCAGACTGGATCAAAGCGAAATTAAACTTTCTGCTTTGAAAACTTCCGACGAGCTGCCGTCGTGCCTAGCAGGCCTAGTCCAAGAAGCGCCAAGGTTCCTGGTTCTGGCACCTCACTACCAGGGCCTGGCTCGGTTGGGCCTCCAGCAATCGCCGAACCAAAAGTGATATTGTCAAACGCGATCTTATTGACGGTGCCGCCAAAATCGATCGAATGTGCAATGCCCGCGAAACTTACACCTACCGGAGTGAAATTGCAATAGTCGCCGGTCGGATCTCCGCTGCATCCATTGTTATACTGTGATGCTAAGTTGATCGAGCCAAGCAGTTTACCTGTCGCGTTTAAACCATCATAGACGTTAACTACTGCCGCTTCAGAAGAGCTATAGAAAAACGAAAATCCAGTATCGAAGCCGGCTGAACTGTTCAGAATCGCGCTTCCGGTCAGGAAAAACATGACAGTATTCGGCGAAGGTTCATTAGCGAAATTTCCGCTGCCGCCGGCATCCGCATCTATCACTGCTAGCGTATTTGAACCAAATTCAATGCCGTAATTGGTTCCACTATTCCCATTGCCGTCCGTTCCCCCATTGTAGAAATTAAGCACTGAGGCACCGTTCCCAATGCCTTCGAAGGTAAGTACGGTAGGTGCAGCGGAAGCGCTAGCTACAGCCGTAGTGAAGAAAAAAGCTAATGCAAGTTGAATTTTATTCGGCATGGATATTCCCTTGTATTGTGGAGGTTTTTGTGCTGCGCGAAGTAATTAGCAATATGCGTGCCAACAAATTAAAGAAACGCTAAGCAATTGAATAATAAGGTGCTTCTTATCAATTCTTAAAAACTTACTCTTGCTTTGGTTTATTAATTGTAAGTTTTATCGACATCGTATTTTATTTACAAATATTAACAATGTTAAAATAATTAAAGAGTTTTAAAGAGTTAATATTTATTTATAAGCGGAATTATTCTTGCCTCGGCTGCTGCGTAATCAGTCAAGAAACCCTGCTTCTTGCGGCAGTGTGAGCGTGGACGAGCATGCGCGCACTCATGCACAGACGGCGGCGGTCAGCTAATCCGCTAACCGACGGGCTGTTGATAAGCGGATTAGTCGGATTAGCGACGTGCGCCGCCTTCGCATCATCCCGTCCAGGGATGCGGAGACGGAAGGTCACAGGCGAACCTCGTGCTGGGGCTACACGTTGGTCAAGCGCAGGGCTTTACCCAGGTAAAACTCCATCAGGACTGCCGCGCGTGGCATCCATCTTCGGTCACGGTGGTCGCCGCGGGATCGTTCATCACCGCGAGGACTACGGCGATGCGGGCGAGGTGCTCGGCGGCTTTGCTTGCTAAGCCGCGGACCTCACGCAGTTCGCCAGCGATTGCCTGTTCGATCTAATTGTGCTGGTCGATCCACAGGCCAGCGGTACTCTGCGGGTATGAAATCAGACAGCGCGAGAACAAACCTTGGTCCTTCAGGATCGGAGATGGGCAGACTGCCAAGCGAGGGGATCAGGTCTTTCTCCAGCCAGCCGCTCACTTTTATGAAGTGCCTAAGGCGAGCGTGCGCTGCTTGCCGAGGTAGCGGTACGCGAGGCGCCAGTACTTTCCGGTCGCGCTGACATGCAGGTACATCCCGTTGAAATCAGCATACTTCTCGCCGTTGGGCCACCGCGGTGCTTCACTTGTCGTACGAAGGTGTCGGTTAGGACCATCGCTCATCCTTGGGATGTTGGTACCAGCACGTCGCCGGCATTGGCGATACCAAGAGAAGTACCAACAATTGGTCGATATACGATGATACTTCTTGTTACTGAGCAAGACAGCAAAAAGCCCGCAGTTCATAGGAAATGCGGGCTGATGATACGATGTAAAACCGGGTAGTACAGTGTTGTGGTGCCTCCGGCCGGAATCGACGAGTCCGCTAGAAGCAGCGTGGCTGCTGGGTTTTCTTGGCAAGCTCATCTGTGACGTGGATACACGCATGGATACATAGCTGTTCAGAGTTAGGGGGCGGTTTTCGTTTGCGGAAGCCCGCTGACTACTTGGACCCTCGTCGCGGATCTGCGTTCACTGTCAGTCGGCATCAATATTCCAATCCGGTCGTTGCTCCAATAGTATTTCCGCCTCCTGAAAACTGGCGACAACCTGGAGCGTGTCCGTATCGTAGAGTTCCTGTAGACCGGCGAAGTGCAAGCCGGCACATCGCAATACCAAACGACGGCCTCCGTCCCGGAATGCAAAGTCGCTGCTCGCTGGGCCACACGGAAGGCGATGCACTCGACCTTGCCGATATATTCTGACTTCGTCGGACAGGGCTTCTCCTTCTTTGTCCTTGTAGCCGACGCTCCAGGCGACTGAATGGCGGTCCGGTGCCATCACTAAGTTGATCGCTGGAAAGCCATCAATTAAGGAAGCGCGGTTGCTTGCATCTATCACGTGGACGCGTCGCAAACGGTCCAAGTACGCGCGCTTCAGCGTACTTGGAGGCATAGCGGCGGAAATTGACACGCGGGCCACTAGCATGGCAAAGATGATCCAGCGGATACTTCGCATGTTTATTCCGGTATGAACTGACACCATGAAGTCCAGAGCTACACGCCACATCACGAACATTTCACGTGACCGCGCCAACTCAAGTTACCGGACGGCGAACGGGATAACGTTACTACGCCGTGGGTCTTGGAAGATGTGCAAACAAAGCGTGCCGTAAGCTTGCTCTGATTGTTCCATTGGGGATGATCGAACGTGGATATGACAGAGTCGATCCCGTCCACCTTGGCGGTTGTCCCAGCGTAGCCCTTCCATTTGGCCTTTCCTGCGGCATCGTAGACCGTCCAGTTCTCACCATCTACGCCATCTTCCTGTTCGATCGCCAGGAATTCCTTTTCGTCTGGCGAGAACAAGACGGTATGCCCGGCATGCATCAACCGCCCAGTGTCATCGAACAAAAGATCCCCCGAGTAAAAGTCTTCATCCATCCTCTCGATCAGATGAGCCTTGGCTTGAGGGGCGTAGCCGCAGTAGCGCCAGCGCAAGCCGCCCATCTCTTCATATGGCGGCTTGTCGACAAATCGCTTCGCTCCTTTTGCCGTGATAACCTCCAACACATGCTTTTCCACGCGACGCGCACCCTTGGGCGCTTGTCCCAGCGCAGTCCGCTCGACCTTTGCTGTTTCGCACGAAAGAGTGGACTGAGACTCCCTGCACAGCACTGCGGTACTGGCCAAGGCAAGCGTTGCGCAAACAAGCGCTCGACTAATGACGGTAGATGACATATGCCGGTTTCTCCTCGCGATACTCTTTACCTGGCCAGAACCCGTTCTTTTGCACAAAATCGGATATCCAGTTTTTCCCATCAAAGCCTTGAATGTGGCCGCTCTTATGATGCGTAGTTGCCTGTATCACTGCAACATCACCTTTCAGCGGCTTGAACGTTGACAGATCGTCGACCTTCACCGTGTGGAACCCGGCGCGTAACATTGAAGGCCCCCAATCCTTGGCGTGCACTGGCCACGTGCCTGGTTTGTAGCCGCCGTCGCGGAGTGCTTCTCTCACAAAGTAGGCACACCGCCCTTTGCCAAAGCCCGTGCTGTCCGCGTTGTTGCGCAAGTGTGCCGTGAACTTGTCCACGTCGAAAGTTGGCATGGTCGCACCTAAGCGATGACCTTGTTGGCCGACAGGTCCCAGCCTCCTGCAGTGCTGCCGCCAGCACCGCCGGTAATCTTCTGCTGGGTGTACTTCCACGTCACCCTGGCGAATTTCAGCTGCAAATGCTCTTGCATCCCGCCTGCCGGCTTCAGGCCCGGCTTGATCGAACCGATGAGTACGCTCTCCAGTACCATTTCGAAATACTTGACACGCTCGCCGTTGCCATCTGCGCGAAAGAACTCGAACTTCGCCTTCGGGATGGTCTTGCCCATCGCACAGTATTGCAGCAGGAGCGGTGTGGACAGGTCAGTGAGCTTGGATACCACAACATCATCGAACTCGGCTCGCGCTGACGTATGACCGCCAGCCGTCGACACTACCGGACTGCGCGGCTGATCGACTCCGAAATCCACGTCCAGGCATTCAATCCACTCCTTGTGCTTGTCGTCCATCGACTCGCCTTTGATGCCTTCGATCTGCAGATATGCGTCTACTGCCATGATGGTATTTCTCCTGATTGGTTAGATTAGCCCGTCTCCCGTTCTGGTCACCGAGAGCGTGCCGTGAATGCAATTCGAGTACGAACCGCCCGTGTTTGATCGATCACTTAACCCCGCTGACCAGCCTGAATCACGATCCTTGCGTCTGCGTGCGCGAGGGTTAGCACCGGGGAAGCGTGGGCTGGCGCTGCGTTCATCAGGACAGCGGCGACAAGAGCGAGCAGTCGGGTTCTCATGTGGACCGGTTGGTTTTGGAAAGACCGCTCGGCAGCAAAGCCGTGACGAGAGGTGTGCTGGCTTCATGGCCGAATCCAATGAAAGGCATCGGCGAGGATGACATGATTGTTCGCGTAGACGGTTGCGTTAGAGCAGCAACGTTGAGCGGATGAGATAGCAGGGCGATCTTTGGTCCAATGCACAGCGACCGTGGCCGTTGTCGTCAAGGGGAGCAATCCCATTTGGACCACGAAGACCGGGATAGCAACGCGCTTGCGTGGATGTATCGAATCCATCATCGACTGGGCTACCACGAATAAATTTCGTCGCGACGAAATCCAGTGCGCTAGCACGAGCACTTGGAGAACTTACTCGCCAAATCCGAACCATATTGCCCGAGCGTATGACTTGCGATACACGGTCGAGGCGGCATACCAGCGTGGTGACCTGGTCGACAAGCGGGTGTGGCTGATGCAGGCGCAGGCCAAGTATTACGGCGGCACGCAGATTTCGTCATGACGAAATTTTCGCAGTTCGTCATGACGAACTTTTGACCTGTTTGCATGACGTCGGTCCAGATTCGTAACAAAACCCCGGCAAGCATGGATAATTGCCTAGATTTTGTATAGACTGCCGACATGAACCACCAGGCCGATCTTATTCTTGAGCTGGCGCGCTCCAAGGGCGTGCTGCGTACCCGCGACGTGGACAGCGCCGGCGCATCGCGTGCGCTGCTCGCATCGTTGACCGACGAAGGCAAGCTGCTCAAGCTTGGCCGCGGTTTGTATGCCTTGCCCGATCGCGCAGTATCCGCCTACGACAGCTTCGCCGAAGTGGCCGCGCGCAGTGAAAATGGGGTGCTATGCCTCTTATCCGCGCTGCGCTTTCACGATCTCACCACGCAGCAGTCATCCGACGTGTGGCTCGCCATCCCGCACAAGGCCCATGCGCCGCGCTTCGACTATCCGCCGCTGCGCATCGTCCGCATGTCCGGTCCGTCGATGACCGAAGGCGTCGAGACGGTTAATGTCATGGGCACGCAGGTGCGCGTGTTTGGCGTAGCGAAGACGGTTGCCGACTGCTTCAAATTCCGAAACAAGATCGGTCTCGATGTCGCCCTCGAAGCGCTACGTGAAGCTTGGAACGGCAAGCGCGCGACGATGGATGAACTGTGGCGTTACGCCGAGATCTGCAGGGTGGCGAACGTCATGCGCCCGTACCTGGAAGCCGTAGGGGCAGCATGAAGACGACAAATCGCGCCGCATCCATCCGCGCACGCCTGCTGAACCGAGCACGCACGGAGAAGGCGGACTTCAACCTGATGCTGACACGGTATTCGCTCGAGCGGCTGTTGTACCGATTGAGTGTATCGCCATGGGCCGACCAGTTCCTGTTGAAGGGGGCGCTGCTCTTCGACCTGTGGTTCGACCAGCCGCATCGTCCAACCCGGGACATCGACCTCCTCGGGTTCGGTTCTTCGGATATCGAGTACCTGATCGAGGTCTTCCAGCAGGTTTGCATGATGCCGTCCGATGATGGCATCCACTTCGACCACGCAAGCGTGCGGGCGGCGCCGATTCGCAAAGAGGCGAATTACGACGGCGTGCGCGTCACCCTGGTCGGCACTCTGGATAACGCACGCTGCTCAGTGCAGATCGATGTTGGCTACGGCGACGCCGTCACACCGGCGCCGGAACTCGTGCAATTCCCGGCTCTTCTGGACGATGTCGCGGCACCGTCGTTGCGCGCTTATCCGGTGTACTCCGTGATCGCCGAGAAGTACGAAGCGATCGTCAGCCTCGGTATGGCGAATACGCGCATGAAAGACTACTTTGACCTGTGGTTCCTTGCGACCTATGCCGAGATCGATGTCGCCGTCTGCGCCAAGCTGTCCAGGCGACGTTCGCGCGGCGACGGACCGAAGTGCTTGCAGTCGTCCCGATGGGGTTGAGCGGCACCTTTGTGGCGAGTCCGATCAAGCAGCAGCAGTGGCGCGCGTTTCTCTCCAAAAGTAGGCTTGAGGCGCCGGGCCTGGATGAAGTGGCAGTGAAGCTGCGACGTTTGCTTGCACTTGATGAGTGAGATCGGCCTAGCCTGCAGTCGCTAAGCCGATGTTGGCACATACGATAGTGCTTGCCTTGACCGTCGGGCACCGCGCCCGTTTGTGGTCAAAGACCCGCGTCTCAAGACCTTGAGTCCTGTCGGCTGGCGCGAATGCAATCGACTGCCCACTGTTCCACTTCGCTTTTGATCCACGCGGACGACCTGCCGCTGAGCTTCACTGGTTTTGGGAAGTCCCCTTTTTTAATTGCGTCGTAGACGCTGCTTCGCGACTTGCCGCAGATGGCGAGCACCTCTTTAAGTCTGAGGAACCGAGGCTTTGTTGCGCAAATCAGGCCGAGCCAACGTAGAGCCAGCAGGTCTGGTAGCCTTGATGCATGAAACCCACTGCCCGGAAGTACCGAACAACGAACTGGAAGACGTATAACGAAGCATTGAAGTCACGCGGTTCGCTGCTCATCTGGCTCGACCCGACGATGAACTGGCATGGGCAACCGAGCGGCAAGCGTGGACGCAGCCAGGCGTTCAGCGACGAGGCGACCCAGTTCTGCCTGAGCATCAAGTGCCTCTTCAATTTACCGCTACGCCAGACCATGGGCATGACGCAAAGCTTGCTGCGCCTGGCTGGCCTGGACTGGCCGGTGCCCGACTACAGCACGGTCAGCCGGCGGCAGAAGACGCTGCAAGTCGCCATCGGCGCCGTACCGACCACGACAGGTTTGCATTTGCTGGTGGACAGCACGGGCATCAAGATGCTGGGCGAAGGCGAATGGAAGACGAAGAAGCATGGCGCGGATTACCGCCGCCAATGGCGCAAGGTGCATCTCGGGATCGACGCGTCCACGCTCGAGATCCGGGCCATGGAAGTGACCGACAACAGTATCGGCGACGCGCCTGTCCTGCCAGCGCTGCTGGATCAGATTCCTGCTGACGAGCGCATTGCCAGCGTCAGTGGGGATGGCGCTTACGACACGAAAGACTGTCATGAAGCTATCGCCCTGCGCGCCGCGCATGCCATCATCCCAACCCGCAGGAATGCCAAACCCTGGAAGGCAAACCGCTGCGGTGCCGATGCACGTAACGACATCCTGCGGACGACAAAAAGAGTGGGACGGACAATATGGAAGAGATGGAGCGGCTACCACCGGCGCAGCCTCGTTGAAACCAAAATGCGATGCTTCAAGCTGCTGGGTGAACGCGTTATGGCACGTGACTTCGACCGTCAGGTCGCCGAACTGCAGGTGCGAGCTGCCGTGCTGAACCGCTTTACTCGGCTGGGCACCCCGGTTACGGTTCCGGTGTTGTAAAACCTTCTACAAATAGCGTCAGCTTGGCCTTTGCTCGATTTGCTCAACAAAGCCCTGGTGATGGACGAGCTCAAACTTTGGCGCACAAAAAAACCGCGCCCCCAGAGGGAGAAACGCGGTTTCACGGACTTCGCTGGATTACTACGGATGAGTAAGTGGTGCCTCCGGCCGGAATCGAACCGGCACGCCTTTCGGCGCTTGATTTTGAGTCAAGTGCGTCTACCAATTCCGCCACAGAGGCTGCAAGCGCAGGCGCGCATCTTAGCACATACCATGCCAAAAAGACCAGTGCCCGCGCGAACCATTCCGGCGTATGATCTCGCTACCCTGAGAAACGACCGCACACAGCGCGGCGCGCATGATGAAGAACAAGAAGATACGTGAGATCATCCTCGGCAAGGCGCTCGACCCGATGAAGAGCGAGACCCGCCATTCGATGGCGCTGGTCGCTTTCCTGGCCTGGGTCGGGCTGGGCGCGGACGGCCTGTCCTCGTCGGCCTACGGCCCCGAAGAAACCTTCCGCGCGCTGGGCGCCCATACCCACCTCGGCCTGTACATGGCGATCGCCACCGCGGTCACCGTCTTCATCATCGCGCTCGCCTATAACCAGGTGATCGAGCTGTTCCCGACCGGCGGCGGGGGCTACCGCGTGGCCACCAAGCTGGTCGGACCCTACCTCGGGCTGGTCTCCGGCTGCGCCTTGATCCTCGACTACGTGCTGACCATCGCGATCTCGATCGCGTCCGGGGTCGACGCGCTGGCGTCCTTCCTGCCGCTCGGCTTCCAGCCCTATAAATTATGGGCCGAGGCCTTCTTCATCGCGCTGCTGATCGTGATGAACCTGCGCGGCCTGAAGGAAGCGATCCAGATCCTGCTGCCGATCTTCCTCGGCTTCGTGGCGACCCACCTGGTGCTGATCGTCTACGGCATCATCGCGCACGTGTCGAACCTGCCGGCGCTGGTGCCGAACACCTTGGCTGAGACGCGCGAGCTGGCCGGCGGCATCGGCTGGGCCGGCGTGGCCGGGATGCTGCTGCTGGCGTATTCGCAGGGCGGCGGCACCTACACGGGCCTGGAGGCGGTGTCGAACAACGTCAACCTGCTGGCCGAGCCGCGCGTGCGCACCGGGAAGATGACGATGTTCTACATGGCGCTGTCGCTGGCCGTGACCGCCGGCGGCATCATCCTGCTGTACCTGCTGTGGGAGGTACGGCCGGTGCACGGCGAAACCCTGAACGCCACCACCTTCCGCCGCATCATCGGCAGCATGGGCCTTGGCGGCCAAGTGCTGAACCAGGTGCTGTTGGCGGTCGCGCTGGCCTTCGAGGCGGGATTGCTGTTCGTGGCCGCGAATACCGGCTTCCTGGGCGGGCCGTCGGTACTGTCGAACATGGCCTCGGATTCCTGGGTGCCGCACCAGTTCCGCTACCTGTCGACCCGCCTGGTCACCCAGAACGGCATCCTGGTGATGGGCATCGCCGCGCTGGCGATCCTGTTCTGGACCCGCGGCGAGGTCACGCTGCTGGTGGTGCTGTATTCGATCTCGGTGTTCCTGACCTTCGCGGTCTCGCTGTTCGGCCTGTGCCTGTACTGGTGGCGCCATCGCAAGGACACCGATAACGTGCGCTGGGTACGGCGCTTCCTGCTGTCGCTGGTCGGCTTCGTGATCTGCTCCGGCATCCTGGCGATCCTGCTGGTCGAGCGCTTCACGCAAGGGGGCTGGGCCACCGCCCTGATCATCGCCGCCATCGCGGCCCTGTGCGTGTTCATCCGCAACCACTACCGCGAGACCAAGCGCGCGATTCAAGCGGTGGACCAGGTGTTCGCCAACCAGCCCTTCGGTCCGGAGACCGGCTCGATCGACCCCGAGCCGGACGCACACACGGCGGTGTTCATCGTCGGCACCTCGCGCGGCGGCGGCCTGCATGCCTTGTTGTGGGTGCTGCGCATGTTTCCGGGCCATTTCAAGAACTTCCTGTTCGTGAACGCGCGCACGGTCGACGCGCACGCCTACGGCGGCGAGGGCGCGCTCGAAAAGATGCGCGAGGATGCGGCCAAGACCCTGGAATTTTTCGTCGACTTCTGCCAGAGCCACGGGATGGCATCGGCGTCGTACATCGGCTTCGGCACCGATGCGGTGGAGGAGGTGACCCGCATGTGCGAGCAGATCAATCGGGAGTATCCGAATTCGATCTTCTTCACCAGCAAACTGATTTTTGCATCGGATAACTGGTTCACCCGGCTGCTGCACAACCAGGCGGCGCTGGCCGTCCAGCGCCGCCTGCACTTCGAGGGACTGCAGATGGTAATCCTGCCGATGAAAGTGTAGAGCGCCTCAAAAATCCTCATGACGGCGTTGCTTCGTCTCGCCGTACTGGCGTACTGTCTTCGACGATGCGCCTTGCCCTGAGAATTTTGTGAGACGCTCTTGTCAAGCCGCCATCTGGCGGCGCAGCGCGCGCAGTGCCGGCACCGGCCCCGTGACTTCGAGCGCATGCGCGTGCACGGTCACGGCAATTTCCTTGCCGCCGCGTGCGCGGTAACGCATGGCGCCGGGAGCGCGCTCGGAGGGCGCATAGCCGAGCCGGCCCAGCGCATCGTCGAGCGTGCAGACCAGGTGGCAGGCTTCGAAACGGGTCATCACCTCGAAGCGGCCGGGCATCATGGTCGCCATCGGCAACAAGCCGCCGGCCAGGATCGGCAGCGCGATGTAGGCCAGCGGCGCGGCCGGGTCGAACAGGTGAAACGCGAACATCAGCGCCGGCAGGCCCAGCGCCAGCGTCAGCCCGAGCAGCAGCATGCGCTGCGGCGACGCCAGGATGGAAGGGCGGCGCGCCCGCTCCGGGATGCGCTCGATATCGGAAAACGTCACGCTTTTCATGATGGGCTCCTTGGCTGGCGATGCCGCGGGATAGCGGGCACATCCACCATTCTGATAATCCCAGCCATGGGAGAATTGATCTTTCTCAAGCGACTCCTTTCCCAAAATGAAGTGTTTTTCACTTGGGAAATTCGTAGCTCAAAAATGCCACGTTCTGTCAAAAACGGCTGAGATTTGTGCGCAATCTAACAGTTGAGGGGGTAAGTGCGAACTTATGCTGTTATCAAGGATCGGTGTCAATACGCCCGCTCCCCGGAGTGTAAGTCCCGACAACTTTCTCAGGGAACTATCATGAAACTGAAATCTCTCGTTCTGAGCGCCCTCATCGCGGGCGCGGCGTTCGCCTCCCAAGGCGCCGCCGCGCAGGCGATCGACCGGACCGTTCCGCTAGTGACAGCGGGCGACGGCGTGGGCGGCTTCAACGCGCATTTCGGCGATACCTTCGCGGCCTCGACCGTCGGCAGCACGTTCAGCGACATCTTCACCTTCAACGTCGGCACGCCCTTCGATGCCGCCGCCTCGGTGACCTCGTCCTTCCTGAACACCCCGCAGACCAAAGACCTCCTGATCACTGGCTTCAGCCTGTACCGCTACGATCCGGCGACAATGGCCGTCCTCGGCACGGCGATCGCGGGGATCAACGAAACCGGCTTCGGCTCGAACCCGACCGATTCGTGGTCGCTGTCGGCCTACGGCCTGACCAGCGGGTCTTACGCGCTGAAGGTGAACGGGCAGGTGATGGGGGCGGGCGGCGGCGCCTTCGGCGGCGATTTGACCATCTCGCCGGTGCCGGAACCGCAGGCCTGGGGCATGCTGCTGGCCGGCCTGGGCCTGGTGAGCGTGGCCGCGCGCCGCCAGCTGGTGCCGAGCCGGATCCGGACCCCGCGCGCGTAGGGGACAGGGACGTAAAAAAAGCCACCCGGCCGGCCGGGTTGCTTTCTTTTTGGGCCGCCGTATCAGCGGCGCTGGTACAGGCGGAAGCGCTCGTCGCGGTCTGAGGGGCGGCGGCCTTCCCACAGCAAAGTCCAGTCGCGCGGACGGAATTCTTCCAGCACCACTGCGCCGCCGCGCGGGCCGTCGCCGGTCTGGATCACGCTCTGGCGCGCCGTCTCGCCGTGCGCGGCTTCGGCGGTTTTCTTGAGGCTGTCCTGCAGCAGCAGGTAACCGCATTTGTCGTGTGCGACGCCGGCAAACGGCAGGTGGCCGAAATACGCGAACGAGGCGCGCTGGGCCGGGCCGACGTTGGTCTCGATGCAGTCGGCGTTGGCCGGCAGGCGCGCCGCGATCTGCTGGGCCACGCTGGCGTAGCTCTTGCCGTAGTTGAGGTCGGGCAGGAACAGCGTCATCAGGAGCACCCACAGCATGATCAGGCCGCCGGACGACAGCACCACGGCGCGCCACAGCACCGAGGGTTGGCGCGACAGGCGCCAGTGCACCAGCACGAACCAGCCGACCGTGGTGGCGGCGGCCACGATAAAGGCGACGATGCCGAATTCGGGCTTGAAGCCCGGCACCAGCTTCAGCGCGTTCTTGGCGAATTGCGCCGGCCAGCCGCTCAGCTTTGCCACCCAGAACAGCCAGATCAGGCCGCCCAGCAGGCTCAGGACCATCACCGAGAACCAGTCGATCGCATTGATCGTGCCGCGCTTCATGGTCGGCAGGCCGAAGGCGGCCATCAGCGCCATCGGCGGCAGCAGCTTGAGCAGGTCGCCGTTTTCCGGGACCGGGTCGCACAGCACCAGCAGCACCAGCAGGCCGACGGAGCAGGTCGGCAGGATGATGTGCAGCAGGCCATGCTGGCGGCGCCAGGCCCAGGCGGTCCAGGCGGCGAATGGCCAGGCCGGCCAGCAGAACCAGATGCCGACACGGAAGAAGGCCTTGATCGAGAACCAGCTCGGCATGCCCAGCTGGGTGGCGTTCCAGGTCAGCCATTCGCTCACCGGCGACTGGCCGTAGGGCTGCACCAGCAGGGCGGGCAGGATCCACACCAGCATTACCAGCAGGGCGGAGCCCGCGGCCAGGGCCACGTTGCGCAGGGTAGGGCGAGCGGGCAGCTTCAGGAAGCGATTGCAGAGAAACAGCGCGCCGAGCAGGACGATGGGCGAGGCGATGCCGCGGGTCAGGGCCAGCGTGCCCAGCACCACGCCGGTCAGCACCGCGTTGCGCGTGCTGGGCTCTTCGATATAGCGCACCGAGCGGTACAGGAACCAGGCCAGCAGCGAGCCCTGCAGGGTCACGGCCAGGGTTTCATGGCTCTGCAGCAGCAGGCCCAGGCAGCCCAGGTAGATCAGGACGGCGGTGTCGGCCAGGGTGCGGCCGTAGTCGTCGGGTTCGGGCTGGCCGCCGAAGGCCAGGCGCAGCGGCTGGGCTTCGGCGCGCCGGCCCAGCCGGAACGCGGTCTGCCACAGCGACACGGTGCCCAGCACGAAGATGCCGATGGTCGACATGCGCGCCG
>NZ_JBKFGF010000082.1:0-17128 GCF_051233485.1 Massilia sp. LXY-6 | reverse complement strand
GGCCAGGCGCAGCGGCTGGGCTTCGGCGCGCCGGCCCAGCCGGAACGCGGTCTGCCACAGCGACACGGTGCCCAGCACGAAGATGCCGATGGTCGACATGCGCGCCGCCAGCACGTCGCCCATCAGCCAGCCGAACAGCTTGATGCACAGCGCGCCCAGCCAGAAGGCCAGCGGCCCTTCCTCGGGCGAGGGCAGGCCGGCGATGTTGGGCAGCAGCCAGTCCTGGAAGCCGCCGTGCGCCATGGTCCACATGATGCCGAAGCTGGCGGCATCGTCCTTCCACGGATCGCGTCCGATCAGGCCCGGCAGGATGTACAACAGGCCAAGTGCGTACAAGGCCCATCGTGGCAGCGCAAGGGTGGCGGCGGCGGGGAGGCGGACTGGTTTCATCGATAGTGTTGCGTGATGCGTTGGAATAATGCCGGCTAGTATAGCGGCAAAAAAAAAGGAAGCCCCAAGGCTTCCTTTTCCGGAAACCAACAGGCTTCCGGGTGTTCGCTCGCCAGGGAATTAGCCGTTGGCGACGCTGGTCTTCGAGCCGACCGTGCCGAACTTCTGGCGGAATTTCTCAACGCGGCCAGCGGTGTCGACGATCTTGTGCTTACCGGTGAAGAACGGGTGCGATTCAGCCGACACCTCAATCTTGACCAGCGGGTATTGCTTACCTTCGAAATCGATGGTTTCGCGGGTAGCGATGGTCGAACGGGTGATGAATTTGAAATCGCAGGACAGGTCGTGGAAGACGACTTCGCGGTAATCCGGATGGATATCGGTTTTCATGGTGTTGCCTCGGTTAGTTTGGTAGCCAAAAGGCACTTCGTCGGTCATGCTGCTTCTTGACCCGATTGCCGATCACTTGCCGGTTGTGGTAAGGAACCGGAGATTATATGTGACTCGGAGCCGCGAGGCAACCTTGCCGGGTTCAGGGATGGGGCGGGCGCGACATCATGCAGGGCGATGGCGCTTGCACAAAAGAAAAAAGGCGAGTGCGACTCGCCTTTTCGTGGATCCGGTTACAACACGGCCGGAATCAGCCGCCGCGACGCATCATGTCGAAGAACTCGACGTTGTTCTTGGTTGCGCGCATCTTGTCGAGGATGAACTCCATCGCCTCGATCTCGTCCATCGAGTACAGCAGCTTGCGCAGGATCCAGATCTTCTGCAGCTGGTCCGGCTTGATCAGCAGCTCTTCGCGGCGGGTACCCGACTTGTTCAGGTTGATCGCCGGGTAGACGCGCTTCTCGGCCAGGCGGCGCTCGAGGTGCACTTCCATGTTGCCGGTGCCCTTGAATTCTTCGTAGATCACGTCGTCCATGCGCGAGCCGGTTTCGATCAGCGCGGTGGCGACGATGGTCAGCGAACCGCCTTCTTCGACGTTACGGGCGGCGCCGAAGAAACGCTTCGGGCGCTGCAGCGCGTTGGCGTCGACACCGCCGGTCAGGACCTTGCCCGAGGCCGGGATCACGGTGTTGTAGGCGCGCGCCAGGCGGGTGATCGAGTCCAGCAGGATCACGACGTCCTTCTTCATCTCGACCAGGCGCTTGGCCTTCTCCAGCACCATCTCGGCGACCTGCACGTGGCGGGTGGCCGGTTCGTCGAAGGTCGAGGCGACCACTTCGCCGCGCACCGAACGCTGCATCTCGGTCACTTCCTCGGGACGCTCGTCGATCAGCAGGACGATCAGGGTGACGTCCGGGTGGTTCGCGGTGATGGCGTGGGCGATGTGCTGCAGCATGACCGACTTGCCGGACTTCGGCGAGGCCACCAGCAGGCCGCGCTGGCCCTTGCCGATCGGCGAGATCAGGTCGACGATGCGGCCGGTGATGTTTTCCGCGCCGTTCATGTCGCGCTCCAGGCGCAGCGGCTGGTTCGGGTGCAGCGGGGTCAGGTTTTCGAACAGGATGCGGTGCTTCGAGGCTTCCGGCGATTCGCCGTTGACCTTGTCCACCTTGACCAGCGCGAAATAACGCTCGCCATCCTTCGGCGTACGCACTTCCCCTTCGATCGAGTCACCCGTATGCAGGTTGAAGCGGCGGATCTGCGAAGGCGAGATGTAGATGTCGTCGGTCGACGCCATGTAGCTCGCATCCGGCGAACGCAGGAAACCGAAGCCGTCAGGCAGTACCTCGAGCGCGCCGTCGCCGAAAATCTGTTCGCCTTGTTTCGCGCGCTTCTTGAGGATCGCGAACATCAGTTCTTGTTTGCGCAGGCGGGCTGCGTTGTCGATATCCAGGCTGATCGCCATCTCCAGAAGGGCGGAGACGTGCATTGCCTTCAGTTCAGATAAGTGCATGTGTCGGGTGTCCCGTGACGGGAAATAAAGGTAGGGGAGGGAACTGCGTGGGTTAATAACGAGGGAGGTATCGGGGTCGATGGCCTTCCCGGACCGGAATGGCGGCAGTGCGGGCGCACTGCCGCCGGCTATGGTATCAGATGTTGCTGTCGATGAAAGCAGTTAGTTGGCCTTTTGCCATCGCGCCGACTTTCTGCGCGGCTGCCACGCCGTTTTTGAACAGGATCAGGGTCGGGATGCCACGGATGCCGAACTTGGCCGGTACGGCCTGGTTCGCATCGACGTCCATCTTTGCGATCAGGAGCTTGCCGTCATATTCTTTAGCGACTTCTTCCAGGATCGGGGCGATCATCTTGCAGGGGCCGCACCACTCGGCCCAGAAGTCGACCAGGACCGGACGCTCGGATTTCAGCACGTCGGTTTCGAAAGATGCATCGCTAATGTGTTTGATGTTTTCGCTCATGTTTTCCTCAGTGAGAGGTAGGTCAATTAACGCCTGAACGCACAATGGTGGAGACACTGTGTGCAATATTCAATAGTGGAAGAGCTGCAAGGGGGTGTCAGGCGGGGGTTAGCTGAAATAATAACCGATTTTCCTGAAACGTGTTCGCAAGCTTTGTACAAAATCTTAACACGTTGCCGCGCGCTGCGAGCGCGCCGCAGAATATGACATGTGCCGGGCTGCCGGGACGGGGGGGTAGGGCTTGCCGGCAAGCGGCTGGCAGGTTCCAGGCGGTTCGACCTGATCCTATTATTGCCGACGATTGCACCGTCCGACCATGGACCGGCGGATTTATTTTGCTGCGTGGTACAAGCGACAAGCACCCGGCTGCGGCTCAGCCGACGCTGCCGGTGAACTTGTACAGCTGGCCGGGATGCCACATGGTCGCCACCGTCGCGACCCGCCCTTGCGAGGTGGTGCGGCGCCTCTGCACCAGGCAGGCGGCACCGGCGGCGATGTCGAGCATCTCGGCAACCTCGCGCGGCGCCGGCAGCGCCTCGATGCTGTAGGTAGCGCCCTGCAGCGGCGCGGCCACCATCAGATGTTCGTTCGGGGTGACGCGGGTATAGTCCTGCTCCAGGTAGGCGGGGGCGCAGGCCGGGTTGACCCAGCGGTCTTCGACCTGGATCGGCTGGCCGTTCTCGTGGTGCACGATCACGGAATGGAACAGCGGCGTGCCCGGCGCCAGTTCGAACTGCAGGGCCAGCGCTTCGCCAGCCGGTGCCTGTTCCAGCAGCAGCGGGCGGCTGGTGTGGGCGTGTCCGCGCGCGCGGACCTCGTCGGCGATGTTGCGGATCTCGACCAGCGTGGCCTGGTATTTCTGCGGCGCGACGAAGGTGCCCGCGCCCTGGCGCCGTGTCAGCACCTGTTCGGCCGTCAGCTCGCGCACGGCGCGGTTGACGGTCATGCGCGAGACGCCGAACTGGCGCACCAGCGCCTGTTCGGACGGCACCAGGTCGCCTTCCTTCCAGCGGCCGGAAGCGATTTCTCCCATCAGGTAATCCTTGATGCGCTGAAAAATCGGCGTGGCGCCCTGTTCGCTGTGCTGTTCCAAATTGTTCTCCTGCTTTACGATGGCGGGCCGCGGGGGCGGTGCGAAGGGGATTGTCCGGCACAGGCAATTTGAAAGCAAGACCCGGGATGACGGCTGGGCCATTCGCCGTTAGCATGGTTGTATTCGACTTATGGAGGCTACCATGGATAAGCCAGCTTTCAGCACCGACGACGAACGTTGGGCCGCGGTTCAGCAGCGTACGCGCGAGGCCGACGGCCTTTTCTATTACTCGGTGCGTACCACCGGCGTGTACTGCCAGCCGTCGTGCCCCTCGCGCGGCGCGCGGCGCGTCAACGTCGCTTTTCATGCCAGCCGCCAAGAAGCCGAGGCGGCCGGATTCCGCGCCTGCCTGCGCTGCAAGCCGGACCAGCCGCCGTTGGCCCAGCGCCAGGCCGCCGCCGTGGCGCAGGCTTGCCGGCTGATCGATGCCGCGCTCGACGAGCCGGATCTCGCTACGCTGGCGAGCGCCTGCGGCATGAGCCGCTTCCACTTTCATCGGGTGTTCAAGGCGCAAACCGGAATCACCCCGAAGGCCTACGGGGCCGCACGGCGTGCCGAACGTCTCAAGCACGGGCTGGCGCAGGCGCCCAGCGTGACTGCCGCCGTCTACGACGCCGGGTTCAATTCCAGTGGCCGCTTTTATGCGGCGTCATCCGGGGTCCTGGGCATGACGCCACAGCGCTACCGTTCGGGTGGCGGCGGCGAGGCGATCCGCTTCGCGGTGGCGGAGTGCTCGCTGGGGGCGCTGCTGGTGGCCGCCACCGGAAAGGGCATCTGCTCGATCCTGCTGGGCGACGATCCGGACGCGCTGGTGCGCGACCTGCAGGACCGTTTTCCACGCGCCGACCTGATCGGCGCCGAACCGGCATTTGAAAGTACCGTGGTGCAGGTGCTTGCCTTCGTCGAAGCGCCGCGCATCGGGCTGGACCTGCCGCTCGACGTCCGCGGCACCGCCTTCCAGCAGCGCGTCTGGCAGGCGCTGCGCGCGATCCCGGCCGGCCGCACGCTGGGTTATGCCGCGCTGGCGGCGCAACTTGGGATGCCGCAGGGCGCCCGCGCCGTGGCTGGGGCGTGCGCCGCGAACCCGGTGGCGGTCGCGATCCCGTGTCACCGCGTGGTGCGCAATGACGGGTCGATTTCCGGCTATCGCTGGGGTGTCGAGCGCAAGCGGGCGCTGCTGGAGCGCGAGCTTGCGCAAGATTAAACCGGGGTCAGAGCCCGGTTTTTGGAAATGGCTTCGCGCTTAGATCCCATTAGTACGTGATGGGTATTACGCAATGCCCAGTGGGCGGTTCCCGTTGCCGGCCTTTCTTACTTCGTCAAGCAAGTCTTCCGACAAGGCTTCACCGAACAAATGGCGGTATGCAGCATGACGCAGCGCTGGGATGTCGCCCAAGCTTGCATACAAGGAATGAGGAGTGATCAGGGAACTCTCCTGACCATAAGCATTGGCTCGATGGCTTGACCATGGATAGTCAGCCGGCGCATCCACCATATGTGCCCGCACCGGATTGAGCTCGATATAGCGTTGGCAGATCAGGAAATAGCGCTCATCCCGTACCGAACTTGAACGAAAGCGCCCTTCCCACAATGTACCGGTACGCGTATGACGGCGATTGAAATACTGGACATAACGTTGACCCAGCCGCTGCATCATCGTGCTTGCGCCATCGGCAGTATCTGGCGAAAGCAACAGATGAACATGGTTAGTCATCAGGACATAAGCATGAATGGCGCAGCCGGCGTCGAATGCACATTCGCGGAGCATGTCGAGGTAGGCCAGGTAATCATTGTGCAGGTGAAAGCAGGGCAATCGGTTATTACCTCGCTGGATCACATGCAGCGGAATCGAAGGAAGAACGGCGCGGCGTGGACGTGGCATGGTGAAGGCAGAGCAGGCAAGAACCCCAAACGTAAGATATTGACCCTTCGGATATGCGACCGGAATCAATTGTGCGCAAGTTTGCCGGGGCAGTGAGTTTTTGGAACTGAAAAATTCTGCTGAGTAATTGACAAAAATCGGGCTCTGACCCCGGTTTGTGTTTTTCTATACACTCTCCTTCTTTACAAGAATGGAGAGCCAACGATGCGCCTGAAACCCTTGCAGTCCGCCCTGTTCGCCGTGATCGCCGCCGGTACGATGGCCGCGGCCCATGCCGATACCGTGATCGACAACGCCAACGGCTACACGCTGAACGCCAAAGGGAACATCGTCCAGTTCGCATCGCTGGCCTTCGACGACCAGGGCAGGATCCTCGCGGTCGGCACGGCGCCGGAGGTGGCGGCCAAGGCGCCGAACGCCAGGCACGTGGACCTCCAGGGCCGCACCGTGCTGCCGGGCCTGATCGATGCGCACGGCCACGTGTTCGGCCTGGGCGCGATGCTGACCCAGCTCGACCTGTCGGGGTCCACCTCGCTGGATGGCGCGCTGAAGTCGATCGCCGACTATGCGCGCGCCAACCCGCAGCAGGCCTGGGTGCGCGGGCGCGGCTGGAACCAGGAGATCTGGAAGCTGGGCCGCTTCCCGACCGCCAAGGAACTCGACGGCGCCGTCAGCGACCGCCCGGTCTGGCTCGAGCGCGTCGATGGCCATGCCGGCTGGGCCAACAGCCGCGTGCTGGCGCTGGCCGGCATCACGAACGCGACCCCGGATCCGGTCGGCGGCAAGATCGTGCGCGACGAGAACGGCGTCGCCACCGGCGTGCTGGTCGACGCCGCCCAGGGCCTGGTCACCAGGGTGCTGCCGCAGCAGACCGAGCAGGAAGGCCGCGTGATGCTCGACCGGGCACTCCAGAACATGGCCAGCGTCGGCCTGACCAGCGTGCACGATGCCGGCATCACGGTCGGCGAGGACAAGTTGTACCGCGACTATGCCGACCACGGCAAGCTGACCGCGCGCATCTACGCCATGATCGGCGGCACCGGCGCGGACTTCGACCAGCTGGCCAAGAACGGGCCCGTCAACAGCTACGGCAAGGACATGTACGCGCTGCGCGCCGTGAAGCTGTATGCCGACGGCGCCCTCGGCAGCCGCGGCGCGGCCCTGCTGGCGCCCTACAGCGACGATCCGCATTCGCACGGCCTGCTGTTCCATACGAACAAGGAGATCGACGCCATGATCACCAAGGCCATCAGGAAGGGCTACCAGGTGAACGTGCACGCGATCGGCGACGCCGGCAACAAGCAGATCCTCGATACCTTCGCAAAAGAGATCCCGGCCAACAAGTCGCTCGACCAGCGCCACCGCATCGAGCATGCCCAGGTCGTGACCTTGAACGACATCCCGCGCTTCAAGAGCATCGGCATCATCCCGTCGATGCAGCCGACCCACGCGACCTCGGACAAGAACATGGCCGAGACCCGCATCGGCGCGGAGCGCATGAAGGGCGCCTACGCCTGGCGCAGCTTCCTGCAGCAGGGTTCGCGCATCGCCTGCGGTTCCGACTTCCCGGTCGAGGCGCCGAACCCCTTCTTCGGCATCCACGCCGCCGTTACCCGCCAGGACAAGCACGGCCAGCCGATCGCCGGCTGGTACCCGGAACAGGAGATGTCGCTCAAGGAAGCCTTCCGCTGCTTCACGCTTGACGCAGCCTACGCCGGCCACCAGGAAAAAACGCTGGGCTCGCTCGAAGCCGGCAAGTACGCCGACTTCATCGTCATCGACCGCGACCTGTTCAAGATGTCCCCCTACGACATTTACCAGACCACCGTGCTCGAAACCTGGGTGGCCGGCCGCCAGGTCTATCAAAAGAAGTAAGCAAATGACGGTGGGGGGATTGACTGAGTTGTATAGACAACCTAGACTTTCTAGAAATATCCCAGGAGCCTGCCATGACCCAAGCTTCCCCCCATCCGCATGCTGAACAAGGCGGCGCCGATCCACGTTTCGACCCGGCGCGCGTGATCCGCGCCCCGCGCGGCAGCCAGCTTGCCTGCAAGAGCTGGCTCACCGAAGCGGCCTACCGCATGTTGCAGAACAACCTGGATGCCGAGGTGGCGGAGAATCCGCAGCGCCTCGTCGTCTACGGCGGCATCGGCCGCGCGGCGCGCGACTGGGCTTGCTTCGACCAGATCCTGGCCTCGCTGAAGACGCTCGAGGACGACCAGACCCTGCTGATCCAGTCCGGCAAGCCGGTCGGCGTGTTCCAGACCCATGCCGACGCGCCGCGCGTCCTGCTCGCCAACTCCAATCTGGTGCCGAAATGGGCCAACTGGGAACACTTCAACGAGCTCGATCGCAAGGGCCTGTTCATGTACGGCCAGATGACGGCCGGCAGCTGGATCTATATCGGCACCCAGGGCATCGTGCAGGGCACCTACGAAACCTTTGCCGAAGCCGGGCGCCAGCACTTCGGCGGCGACATGGCAGGGCGCTGGATCCTCACCGCCGGCCTGGGCGGCATGGGCGGCGCGCAGCCGCTGGCCGCGAGCTTCGCGGGTGCGGTCTCGCTGACCGTCGAATGCCAGCAGAGCAGCATCGACTTCCGCCTGCGCACCCGCTACCTGGACAAGCAGGCGTCCAGCATCGATGAAGCGCTGGAGATGATCCGCCAGTACAAAGACAAAAAAGAAGCCGTCTCGATCGGCCTGCTCGGCAATGCCGCCGACGTGCTGCCCGAACTGGTGCGCCGCGCAAAAGAGGGCGGCCTGGTGCCGGACCTGGTGACCGACCAGACCTCGGCCCACGACCTGATCAACGGCTACCTGCCGCGCGGCTGGACCGTCGCGCAGTGGCAGGCCGCGCAGCAGGATCCGTCGCAGCATGCGCAACTCAAGCAGGCCGCGAGCGAATCCTGCGCCGCCCACGTGCAGGCGATCCTCGATTTCCAGCACATGGGCGCGCAAGCGGTCGACTACGGCAACAACATCCGCCAGGTCGCGCTCGACCAGGGGGTGAAAAACGCTTTCGATTTCCCCGGCTTCGTGCCGGCCTATATCCGCCCGCAGTTCTGCGAGGGCCGCGGCCCGTTCCGCTGGGTGGCGCTGTCCGGCGACCCCGAAGACATCTACAAGACCGACGCGAAGATCAAGGAGCTGTTCCCGCAGCACGCGCGCGTGCACCGCTGGCTCGACATGGCGCGCGAACGCATCGCCTTCCAGGGTCTGCCCGCGCGCATCTGCTGGCTGGGGCTGGGCGAGCGCCACATCGCCGGCCTGGCCTTCAACGAGATGGTGCGCACCGGCGAATTGAAGGCGCCGATCGTGATCGGCCGCGACCACCTCGACACGGGTTCCGTCGCCAGCCCGAACCGCGAAACGGAAGCCATGCGCGACGGCACCGACGCCGTCTCCGACTGGCCGCTGCTGAACGCCATGCTGAACACCGCCGGCGGCGCGACCTGGGTCTCGCTGCACCACGGCGGCGGGGTCGGCATGGGCTACTCCCAGCACGCCGGCGTCGTCATCGTCGCCGACGGCAGCGAAGCCGCGGATAAACGCCTGGCACGCGTGCTGGTGAACGACTGCGCCTCCGGCGTGATGCGCCATGCCGACGCCGGCTACGAACTCGCGATCGAAGCCGCCAAGCGCTTCGGCCTGACACTCCCGATGATCAAATGAGCACCATGAAACAAGCACCGCACCATCTGACCCTGCAACCGGGGGCCTTGAGCCTCACCGAGCTGCGCGCCGTCTGGCAGCACGCCGGCAGCCTGTCGCTGGCGCCAAGCGCCTACGCGGCGATCGAGGCCTCGGCCGCCACCGTGCAGGCGATCGTCGCCAAGGGCGATCCGGCCTACGGCATCAACACCGGCTTCGGCATCCTGGCCAAGCGCCACATCCCGCAGGCCCAGCTCGAACAGCTGCAGCAGAACCTGATCCTGTCGCATGCGGTCGGTACCGGCGAGCTGCTGCCGGACCACGTCGTGCGCCTGATCCTGCTGACCAAGATCGGCAGCCTGGCGCGCGGCTATTCCGGCGTGCGTCCGCTGATCGTCGACACCCTGATCGCCCTGTACAACGCCGGCATCATGCCGGCCATTCCTTGCCAGGGTTCGGTCGGCGCATCCGGCGACCTGGCGCCGCTGGCCCACATGACCCTGGCCATGCTGGGCGTCGGCCAGGTACGCATGAAGGGCGAACCGATGGAGGCGCGCGCGGCCCTGCGGGCGGCCGGGATCGAGCCGGTGGTGCTGGCAGCGAAGGAGGGCCTGGCCCTGATCAACGGCACCCAGGTGTCGACCGCGCTGGCGCTGCACGGCCTGTTCATGTCCGAGCGCCTGCTGGAAGCGGCGATGGTGACCGGCGCGCTGTCGCTGGATGCCGCGCGCGGCAGCGACGCCCCGTTCGACCCGCGCGTGCATGCGGTGCGCGGCCAGCCGGGCCAGATCGCGGCGGCCAGGATTTACCGCGAACTGGTGGCCGGCAGCGCGATCCGCGCCTCGCACCTGGTCGGCGACGAGCGCGTGCAGGACCCGTACAGCCTGCGCTGCCAGCCGCAGGTGATGGGCGCCGTGATGGACCTGATCGCCCAGGCCGGCCGCACGCTCCTGATCGAGTCGAATGCCGTGACCGACAACCCGCTGATCTTCCAGGAGGACGGGGGCACGGTTGTTTCGGGTGGAAATTTCCATGCGGAACCCGTGGCCTTCGCGGCCGACACCCTGGCCCTGGCCATCGCCGAGATCGGCGCGCTGGCCGAGCGCCGCATCGCGCTGCTGATCGATGCCACGCTGTCCGGGCTGCCGCCGTTCCTGGTGAAGGAGCCGGGCCTGAATTCCGGCTTCATGATCGCCCACGTGACGGCCGCGGCGCTGGCCTCGGAGAATAAATCGCTGGCGCATCCGGCCAGCGTCGACAGCCTGCCGACCTCGGCCAACCAGGAAGACCATGTCAGCATGGCCACCTTCGCGGCGCGCCGTCTCGACCAGATGGCGCACAATACGGGTGTCATCGTCGGGATCGAACTGCTGGCGGCGGCACAGGGGATCGAGTTCCATCGGCCGCTGACGAGCTCCGCTCATCTGGAGCACGTGCACGCCCAGCTGCGCGGGCGCGTGGCGGCCTTCGACGAAGACCGCTTCTTCGCACCGGACATCGAACTGGCGAAGAAGATGGTGATGGAGGGCGAGCTGTCCGCTTCGTGCCGCGACCTGTTCGCCGCGCTGCATCCCTAAACACCGGAGTCACAGGAGACGCAATGGATTTCAGGTTCACACCGGGCCACCTGCCGCTGCTGGTATCGATGCCCCACGTGGGCACCGACATTCCCGACGACGTGGCAGCAAGCCTGATGCCATGCGCGGCGGCGCGTGCCGACACCGACTGGCACCTGGCCGAGCTGTACGGCTTCGCCGCGGAGATGGGCGCCTCGGTACTGTCGGCGCGCTGGTCGCGCTACCTGATCGACCTGAACCGCCCGCCGGAGGACAGCAACCTGTATCCGGGCCAGGACACGACCGGCCTGTGCCCGGTCGACACCTTCGGGCGCGAGCGCCTGTACCGCGAAGGCATGGAGCCGGACGAGGCCGAGATCCGGCGCCGCCTGGCGCTTTACTGGCAGCCGTATCACGCGCAGCTGCGCGCGGAGCTCGACCGCCTGCTGGCGCTGCACGGCCGCGTGGTGCTGTGGGATGCCCACTCGATCGCGTCAACCGTGCCGCGCTTCTTCGACGGCCGCCTGCCCGACCTGAACTTCGGCACCGCCGACGGCAAGTCCTGCTCGCAGCAACTGGAGGGCGCGCTGATCAAGCTGGTGGACAGCCAGGACCGCTACTCCTTCGTGTTCAACGGCCGCTTCAAGGGCGGCCACATCACGCGCTTCTACGGCAACCCGGCCGCAAACGTGCACGCGGTCCAGCTCGAGATGGCGCAGTGCCTGTACATGAACGAGGCGGCGCCGTTCGACTACCGTCCCGACCTGGCGGGCCAGGTGCAGCCGCTGCTGCGCGAACTGCTCGGCGCGGCCGTGGAGTGGGTGCGTCAATGAGCATGTCGACCAGCGCTTTGTTCGCGCGCCACGCCCTGCTGCCCGAAGGCTGGCGCGCCGACGTGCTGCTGGAATGGGACGAGCGGGGCGACCTGAGCTCGGTCCGACCCGGGGCCGACGCGCTGGCAGGTGTAGAGAAAGCCGATTATGTCCTGCCGGGGATGATCAACCTGCACTCGCATGCCTTTCAGCGCGCCATGGCCGGCCTGGCCGAGCGGGCGGGCAGCAGCGAGGACAGCTTCTGGACCTGGCGCGAGCTGATGTACCGCTTTGCCGGCCGCATTACGCCGGAGCAGATGGAAGCGGTGGCCGCCCAGCTGCAGGTCGAGTGCCTGCGCCATGGCTACACGGCGATCTGCGAATTTCATTATGTGCAGCGCGACCCTGGCGGCGCGCTGTACGCGAATCCGGCCGAAACCGCGCTGCGCATCGCCGCGGCGGCGCGCCGATCCGGCATCGGCCTGACCCTGCTGCCGGTCATGTACGGCTACGCCGGCTTCGGCGAGCAGCCTTTGAAACCCGGGCAGCAGCGCTTCCGTACCGATCCGGAGCTGGTGCTGCGGATCGTCGAGGCACTCGAAGCGCAGCGTGGGCCGCAGCTCGAAGTCGGGGCGGCGCCGCATTCGCTGCGCGCGGCGTCCGCCGGCCAGCTGCGCGAGCTGGTGGCCGGACTGCCGGCCGGGCGTCCGCTGCACATCCACATCGCCGAGCAGCAGCTCGAAGTACAGCAGTGCCTGGAGGTGCTAGGTGCCCGTCCGGTCGACTACCTGATGGAGCGGGTCGAGGTCGACGGCCGCTGGTGCCTGGTGCATGCGACCCATCTGTCGGACGGTGAGGTGGCCGCGCTGGCGGCCAGCGGCGCCGTCGCCGGCCTGTGCCCGACCACCGAGGCCAATCTCGGCGACGGCCTGTTCCCGCTCGCGCCCTACCTGGCCGCCGGCGGCGTGTTCGGCATCGGCAGCGACAGCCATGTGTCGCAGAGCCCGGTCGAAGAACTGCGCTGGCTCGAATACGGCCAGCGCCTGGCGCGCCGGCAGCGCAACATCGCCGTGGACGATGCTTGCCGCGACGTCGGCACCTACCTGTGGCGGCAGGCGCTGCGCGGCGGCGCCCAGACGTCCGGGCGTGCCGTCGGCAGGCTGGCAGCGGGGCGGCGCGCCGACCTGCTGGTGCTGGACGGCGCCCATCCGAACCTCGACGGTCTGGACACCGGCGAGGTGCTGGGCCGCTTCCTGTTCTGCGGTAACGACAACCTGGTGCGCGACGTGCTGGCCGGCGGCCGGTGGGTGGTGCGCGACGGGCGCCACGTCGACCAGGATGCGGTCGCGCGGCGCTATACGCAGGCCGTACGCGCGCTGCGCGCGATGTGATTGATGATCGGTGAGGTGACCCCATGACGATGCTCATTCCCTATGCCAGCCTGGCCCAGGTGCCCTGGAAGAACGGCGGCGGCAGCACGACCCAGATCGCGGTGTTCCCGCCGGATGCCGGCTTCGAGGATTTCGACTGGCGCGTGAGCCTGGCGACCATCGCCGAGGACGGCGCCTTCTCCGAGTTCCCCGGCGTGGAACGCACCCTGGCCCTGGTCGAGGGACATGGCATGACGCTCGAGATCGGCGAGGAGACGATCATGTTGTCGAAGGCCGATCCGGTGGCGGCCTTCGACGGCGAGTCTCCCGTGGTGGCCAAGCTGAGCCGCGGACCGAGCGTGGACTTCAACGTGATGACCCGCATCGACCGCTGCTACCACCAGTTCGGCCGGCGCGTGCTGAGCGGCGAATCGCGCTTCGTCGCGCGCGCGCCCGTCACCGTGCTGTTCCTGGCCGAAGGCGACAGCCTGGAACTGTGCAGCGACGAGCAGCGCATCAACATGGTCCGCTACGACGCCGTGCTGCTCGACCAGGGCACGACCTGGACGCTGCAGGCGGGGCAGGGGGTGATCTTCATCGCCGACATCCATTACTACGACAGCGAGGAAGATCTCGAGGAAGGCGACGGCGACTATGAGTGAGCGGGCCGCGCAGTTCGACCTTCTGTTCGCCAACGCGCGCCTGGCCACCATGGCGGACGGCTACGGCATCGTCGAAGACGGCGCGGTGGCGGTGCGGGACGGACGCATCGCCTGGGTCGGATCGCGCAAGGAAGCGCCGGCGGCGGCGCGCGAGCACGATTGCGGCGGCCTGTGGCTCACGCCCGGCCTGATCGACTGCCACACCCACATCGTCCACGCCGGCAACCGCAGCGACGAATGGGAGGCGCGCCTGAACGGCGCCAGCTACGAAGACATCGCGCGCCAGGGCGGCGGCATCATGTCGACCGTGCGCGCCACCCGTGCGGCCAGCGAGGACGAGCTGCTGCGCCAGAGCCGGCCGCGCATCCAGGCCCTGCTGGCCGAGGGCGTGACCACGCTCGAGATCAAGTCCGGCTACGGGCTCGACCTGGAGTCCGAAGCGAAGATGCTGCGCGTGGCGCGCCGCGTGGGCGAGGTGCTGCCGGTGAACGTGGCCACTACCTTTCTCGGCGCGCACGCGCTGCCGCCGGAATTCGCGGGCCGCCCCGACGACTACATCGGCGCCATCTGCGAACGCATGCTGCCGGCCCTGGCGCAAGAAGGCCTGGTCGACGCCGTCGACGCCTTCTGCGAACGGATCGGCTTTTCGCATGCGCAGACGGCGCGCGTGTTCGAGACGGCGCGGCGGCTCCAGCTGCCGGTCAAGCTGCACGCCGAGCAGCTGTCCGACCAAGGCGGTGCGGCCCTGGTGGCCGAGTATGGCGGCCTGTCGGCCGACCACCTCGAACACCTGTCGCCGCAAGGCGCGGCGGCGATGGCACGCGCCGGCACCGTGGCGGTGCTGCTGCCGGGCGCCTACTACTTCCTGCGCGAGACGGTGATGCCGCCGCTGCCGCTGCTGCGCGAAGCCGGCGTGCCGCTGGCGCTGGCCACCGACTGCAATCCCGGCACTTCACCCATGACTTCGCTGCTGCTGGCGATGAACATGGCCTGCACCTTGTGGCGCATGACGCCGCTGGAAGCCCTGCGCGGCTGCACCGTGAATGCGGCGCGCGCGCTGGGCCGCAGCAAGCTCGGTACGCTCCAGGTGGGCAAGCGCGCCGACTTGGCCCTGTGGGACATCGCCCGCCCGGCCGACCTGGCGTATGCGATCGGCGCCAACCCGTGCCGACTGGTCGTCAATGCCGGCGTGCCGCGCGCACCGAACCTGGGCCTGCCGGGCTGAAGGCGGCTATCATGCACGTGGCCGGGGTGGCTCATCCGCCGGCGTCACGACATGGAGGCGTATGCTCAGGTTTGCCTTGCTGGTGCTGGTATGGATCGTCTGCTCGTCGGCCAGTGGGGCCGGCGCGGCCTCGTCCGACGAGGTATTGAAGGTCGGCTCCAAGCGCTTCACCGAGTCCTATATCCTGGGCGAGATCCTGGTGCAGACGGCCGCGCCGGTGGTGCGCACCGAGCACCGCCAGGGCCTGGGCAACACCGCCATCGTCCTGAGTGCGCTGCGCACCGGCGCGATCGACGTGTATCCGGAATACCTGGGCACGATCGACCTCGAAATCCTCAAGCATGCCAGGCCGACCTCGCTGGAGGCAATGCGCGCGGCCCTGCGCCCGCTCGGCCTGGGCGTCGGCGTGCCGCTGGGCTTTTCGAACGGCTACGCGCTGGCCATGCGTGGCGATGCCGGCATCGCCACGCTGTCCGGACTGGCGGGCAGGCCCGATCTGAAGTTCGGCCTGTCGCACGAATTCCTGGGCCGGCTTGACGGCTGGCCCGGGCTGGCCGCGCACTACGCCTTAGCGCAGCAGCCGCGCGGGATCGACCATGGCATCGCCTACGAAGCCTTGCAGCAGCGCCAGGTGGATGTGATCGACATCTACTCGACCGATGCGAAGATCCGCCAGTACGGCCTGCGCGTGCTGGAAGACGACAAGCATTACTTCCCGCGCTATGACGCCGTGCTGCTGTACCGGCTCGACCTGCCGGAACGGTTTCCGCAGGCGTGGCGTGCGTTGCAGGGGCTCGAAGGCCGCATCGGTAACGACGCGATGATCGCCATGAATGCGCAGGCGGAGCTGGAGGGCAAACCGTTTGCGGAGATTGCGCGCGATTGGCTGGCCGGCAGCACCGCACGCCCGACGGACAAGCCGGCGGTGCATGACGGGCTGCTGGCCAAAACCTTCGGCAACGGCTTTGCGCAGCTGGCGCGCCAGCACTTGCTGCTGGTGCTGGCCGCAGTGCTGCTCGGTTGCCTGGCGGGTATTCCGCTGGGCGTGCTGGCGGCGCTGGCGCCGCGCCTGCGCCAGCCGGTGCTGGCGGTGGCGGGCACGCTGCAGACGGTGCCCTCGCTGGCCCTGCTGGCGATCCTGATCCCGCTGCTGGGCCGGATCGGCACCGTGCCGGCGCTGGTCGCCCTGTGCGCCTATGCTTTATTGCCGATCGTCCGTAACACCTGCACCGGCCTGCTGCAGGTGCCGGCCGGGCTGCGTCAGGCCGCACTGGCACTGGGCCTGACGCGCCGCCAGATGCTGTTGAAGGTCGAGCTGCCGCTGGCGGCACCGGTAATCCTGGCCGGCGTCAAGACCGCCGCGGTGATGAGCGTGGGAACGGCGACGATCGCCGCCTTCATCGGCGCCGGCGGCTTCGGCGAACGCATCACCACCGGGCTGGCGCTGAACGACAACGACATGCTGCTGGCGGGCGCGATTCCGGCCGCGCTGCTGGCCTTGCTCACACAGGCCGCCTTCGAGCTGGCCGAACACGTACTGGCACGGCGGCGCTTCGCGGCGCGCGCATCACAGTGACTGGAGTTTGGAGCGGGTAGCGGAAATCGCGCGGTGCAGCATGCGCTCGGCGTAGAAATCGTTCTCGCGCTGGGCCGCGATGATGTGCAGGCTGCGCGTGTAGTTGTCGAGCCGGGAACGCAGCCAGGCCCGGTAGACCATTCTCGCGATCGGTTTGACGCTCAGTTTCATGTCCGTGTCCTCGTCTGGAGGCCACATTGTCATGCACAGCGACTTATTGCATTTGTGATCACTCAATCGAGCGCGACAGTTAAGTTCCCGCCGATTTCAGAAGATTTGCGCTTTCTGTTACGGGCGTAAGCATTTGTAAAGGACAAGCCCGGGCGGGCTTTCCGGGAGATATATTGGAACCGTTGGATTCAATTCTCCCCTCCCATCTATTGGGTTTCCCACGGCGCCATAACCGGCCCCGTGGGCTTTTCTTTTAGAGCAATGGGATGGACGCCCCCACCCGTAACGGCATCGATGTGCCAAAGTGGAAGTATCGAGCAACCACTTGAACCGAGGGGGGCGTCATCATGGAGATTACGACAGTTGGCA
>NZ_JBKFGF010000081.1:0-22186 GCF_051233485.1 Massilia sp. LXY-6 | reverse complement strand
GCCAAGCCGTTCACGCCGGCAGCGCTGAGCGAAGCGCTGGCCGAACTGGCGAACGGCAGCCTGCCCGCCGCGGCGCCGCCGGGCACCCGCTCGGGCGCCCCGTCGCTGGGCGGGCGCCTGGCCGACCTGCGCGTGTTGGTGGTCGAGGACAACCTGCTGAACCAGGAAGTGGCGAACTACGTGCTGCTGCACGCCGGCGCCAGCGTCGACTTCGCTGGCAACGGCCAGCTCGCGGTCAGCATGCTGGCCGAGGGCGCGCACCACTACGACGCCGTGCTGATGGATTTGCAGATGCCGGTGATGGACGGCTTCGAGGCAGCCCGCACGATCCGCGCGATGGGCTACGGCGAGCTGCCGATCCTGGCGATGACGGCCAACGCCATGGAAGCAGACCGCCGGCGCGCCCTGCAGGCGGGGATGGACGGCTACCTGGCCAAGCCGATCGACGTCGACGAGCTGGTAAGCGCGCTGCGGCGCCTGACGGGGCGTGGCGAGGCCGCGGCCGGCGACGCGCAGCAGGCTGCCGCGCCGGCGCTGTCGCCGAAACTCCTGCCGGGTATCGACCTGAAAACGACCCTGCCGCGCTTCGGTGGCAGCTTCGCCAGCTTCGCCGCCGTCTTCAAGCGCTTCGAGAGCTCGCAGGGCGGCGTGGTGGCCGAGGTGCGCGCCCTGCTGGCGGACGGCGACCGGGCCGGTGCCGGGCAGCTGGTCCACCGCCTGCGCGGGGTCGCGGCGAACCTTGGCGCCACCGAGGTGGCCAACCAGGCGCTCGATCTCGAACAGGCGCTGCGCGGTGAGGACGAGGCCGCGCTGGCGCTGCGCCTGGTGCGCCTCGAGCAGGCCCTGGCGACCGTGCTGGAGGCGGCGCGCGAGCTGCCGGACGAGGTTCCGCCCCAGGCGCCGCAGAACGATCTTGCCGGCTGTGAAATGGAACAGCGGCCCCTCCAAGACGCGTTGGCGCATTTGCGCGATTTGCTACAAAATAACAACATGAAAGCCATGGCGCAGTTCGAATCGCTGCGCCCCGCCCTCGCGCGGCTGGCGCCGGCCGCCGTCGCGCCGCTGGCGGACGCGGTGGCCACGCTGCGCTTCGACGCGGCGGCCGCGCTGGTGGAGCAAGTCCGCGCCGAACTATGACACGAGGAGGATGGATGAGCTGGACCGATATGGCCGTCAACGGCCGCATCCTGGTGGTCGACGACGCGATGGAGAACATCCAGATCCTCCACGCCGCGCTGCAGGACGAGCACGAGGTCCTGTTCGCGATGGACGGTCCGCGCGCGCTCGAGATCGCCCGCACCCAGCATCCCGACCTGATCCTGCTGGACGCCGTCATGCCCGGCATGGATGGCTACGCCGTGTGCCGGGAGCTGTTCGCGGCGCCCGAAACCAGCGACATCCCGGTGATCTTCGTCACCGCCCTGAAGTCCCCCGAAGACGAGACCCGCGCCCTGGGCGCAGGCGCCGCGGACTTCATCAGCAAGCCGGTCAACGCCGCCGTGGTGCGCGCGCGGGTGCGGACCCAGCTGACCGTGAAGCGCCAGCGCGACGCCTTGCGCGCCCTGATCCTGACCGATGCCCTGACCGGGGTCGCGAACCGCCGTGCCTTCGACGAGCGCCTGGAGCAGGAGTGGCGGCGCTGCGGGCGCTCGCAGCTGCCGGTGTCGCTGCTGATGGTCGACATCGACCACTTCAAGCTGTACAACGACCATTACGGCCACCCGGCCGGCGACGCCACGCTGGTGCAGGTGGCCGGCGCCATGCGGCGCGCCGCCGCCCGCGGGCAGGACCTGGTGGCGCGCTACGGCGGCGAGGAATTCGCGATCCTGCTGCCCCAGCTCGACGAACAGGGCGCCGCCGGGGTCGCGCGACGCCTGATGCACGAACTGGAGATGCTGGACCTGCCGCACGCGGCCTCGCCCACCAGCCGGCGCCTGACGGTCAGCATCGGCATCGCGTCGATGGTGCCGGGCGAGCACGGCGCGCCGCCGGAGCTGGTGCACGCGGCGGACGCCCTGCTCTACCAGGCCAAGGCCGACGGGCGCAACCGCTACCGCACCTCGGCTGGCTGAGCCGGGCGACGGGCGAACATGCCCATGCCTTCCACCGTACAGACGGTCTCGCCATGCTGGTTGATGGCCACCCACTTCGACCACACCACCCCGCGGTCGGGCTTCGAATTCGAGGCCTTGACCTGGGTGGTCTGGTAGCGCACGTTCAGCGTGTCGCCGGCGCGTACCGGGGCCAGCCAGCGCACCCCGTCCAGCCCCGGCGAGCCCATGCTCGACGATTTCGCCATCAGGCCATCGACCACCATCCGCATCATCATGCTGCAGGTGTGCCAGCCGCTGGCGATCACGCCGCCGTAGATCGACTGCGCGGCCGCTTCCCGGTCGACGTGGAAAGGCTGCGGGTCGAACCGGGTGGCGAAGTCGACGATCTCTTCCTCGGTCACGGCGCGGGTGCCCAGGTCGATTTCCTGGCCCGCGAAAAAATCTTCGAAATACCATTCGGTGCTGATGCTGGTGCTCATGCCGCGGCTCCTGCGGTAAACCCCGGCTGCGCCATGAAGCGCGCCAGGTGGTGGTCGGAATCGCCCAGGCTCAGCTCGATCGTGCTCAGGCGCTTGAAGTAGTGTGCGGCCGGCAGCTCGTCGGTGACGCCCATGCCGCCATGCAGCTGGACCGCCTGCTGGCCAACGAAGAGGGCAGCCTGGCCGACCCGGTATTTGGCCGCCGACACCGCCTGCCGCCGTTCCGCCGCGTCGTCGCCGCGCAGGCGCACGGCGGCCAGCAGGGCCATCGAACGCGCCTGCTCGAGGTGGATGTACATGTCGGCCATGCGGTGCTGCAGGGCCTGGAATTTGCCGATCGGGACCCCGAACTGCTGGCGCGTCTTCAGATACTCGAGGGTGGCGGCGAACAGCGCGTCCATCGCCCCCACGGCCTCGGCGCACAGCAGGCCGGCGCCGTAGTCGAGCGCGGCTTCCAGCAGCGGCCAGGCGGCGCCTGCCGGCCCGATCGCGGCATCCGGGCCGACCCGCACGCCATCCAGGCGCACGTCGGCGGCGCGCTGGCCATCCAGCATGCGGTACTCGATGATGCGCACGCCCGGCGCGTCGGCCGCTACCGCGAACAGGCCGACGCCCTCCTCGTCGCGCTGGGCGCCGCCGCTGCGTGCCGAGACGATCAGCACGCCGGCCTGCGCGCCATGCGGCACCACCTTCTTCTCGCCGCTGAGGCGCCAGCCGTCGCCGTCCTGTTCCGCACGCGTGGCGATATCGCGCATGTCGTGGCGCGACTGGCGCTCGCCCAGTGCGCAGGCCAGCTTCAGTTCGCCCGCCGCCACCCGTTCGAGCAGCGCGGAGTGTCCGCCCCCGAGGCGCAGGAACTCGGCGCCCAGCACGGTGGCGAAATACGGCTCGACCACCAGGCCGCGTCCCAGCTCCTGCATCACGACGAACATGTCGACCGCGTCGCCGGCAAAGCCGCCCTGCTCCTCCGGCACCGGCAGCGCGGTCAGTCCCAGCTCGGCAATCGTGGCCCAGGCCTGTTCCGAGGTGCCGGCAGGCGACTGCACGATCCCGCGCCGCGCTTCGAAGCCGTAGTCGCGCGCGATCCAGCGCTTGAGGGCGTCGGCCAGTTGCAGCTGCTCTTCCTTGAAATCGAAGTTCATGCTCATTTTCCTTACACGCTTTCCTTACAGGCCCAGGATCATCTGGGAGATGATGTTGCGTTGGATCTCGTTCGATCCGCCATAGATCGAGGTCTTGCGGTAATTGAAGTAGTGCGGCAGCAGCGGCGCGGCGAAGTCGTCGTCGAAGACGCTGTGCTCCGTCTCGCCCCCGAGATAGGCTGCGTCGAAGGGCAAGGCCATCGGGCCGGCGGCTTCGACCATCAATTCGGTCAGGCGCTGCTGGATCTCGGTGCCGCGCACCTTCAGCACGGACGCTTCCGGACCGGGCGCCCTGTCGGCCTGGGCCAGCACGCGCAGCACGGTCATCTCGAGCGCCATCAGTTCGATCTCCAGTTCGGCGACCTTGGCGCCGAACAGCGGATCCTCGATCAGCGGGCGACCGTTCTTCCGCTCGCGCCCGGCCATGCGCTTCAGGCGCGCCAGCTCGCGCTTGGAGCGGCCCACCGCGGCGATGCCGGTGCGCTCGTGGCCCAGCAGGTACTTGGCATAAGTCCAGCCGCGGTTCTCCTGGCCGACCAGGTTCTCGACCGGAACCCGTACGTTATCGAAGAAGACCTCGTTCACTTCGTGGTCTTCGTCGAGCATGACGATCGGGCGCACCGTGATGCCGGGGCTGTGCATGTCGATCAGCAGAAACGAGATGCCCTCCTGCTTGCGCACGTTCGGGTCGGTGCGCACCAGGCAGAAGATCATGTCCGCGTGCTGGGCCAGCGTGGTCCAGGTCTTCTGGCCGTTCACGATGTAGTGATCGCCCTCGTCGTCCTTCGCCCGCACCGCCGTGGTCTTCAGCGACGCGAGGTCCGAGCCGGCGCCCGGCTCGGAATAGCCCTGGCACCACCAGTCCTCGCAGGACAGGATACGCGGCAGGTAATGGTCTTTCTGGGCCTGGCTGCCGAAGGCCATGATCACCGGCGCCACCATGTTCACGCCGAAGGGCATGATCGGCGGCGTGCCGGCGCGCGCGCATTCTTCCTCGAAGATGTGGCGTTGCGCCGGGGTCCAGGCGGGGCCGCCGAATTCCTTCGGCCAGCCCGGCGCCACCCAGCCCTGGCGCGCCAGGATCTTGTGCCAGCGGACGTAATCGTCCTTGCTGAGGCGCAGGTGGTTCAGCACCTTGCGCTGCAGGTCGGACGGCAACTCGGCCTCCAGGAAAGCGCGCACCTGGTCGCGGAAGGCCAGCTCTTCGCTTGAATAGTTCAGGTCCATTCTGTCTCCTCGTTATTCTGGGACGATGCCAAAAAAGCACGATCGTTCAAAAGATTGTACCTGAAAAGATGGACGAAAAAAAAGCGGGCCTCAGCCCGCTTCGTGATGATGCCGTGCTACCGGCGGATCAGCGTGCGCGACGACGGCCGAGGCCGGCGACGCCCAGCATACCGGCCAGCATCAGGGCCACGGTCGACGGTTCCGGAACCGCGGCGGCAGTGGCCTGCTCGGTGGCGGTGCCCAGGCCGATTCCGTTGCCGTTGCCGTTGCCGACGCCGTTGGCATTGCCATTCCCGTTGCCGAGACCGTTGCCATTGTCGAGGCCAAGGCCGAGGCCGTTGCTCGGGCTGCCGGGATTGGTGTTGGCGTTGAGATTGGCGTCACCGCTGCCGGAGGTGCCGGTGCCGTTACCGTTGCCGTTGCCGTTGCCGCCCTGGGCAGCGCCGCCGCCCGAGATGGCATTGCCGTTGCCGGGCGCGCCCTTGGCGCCCGAGGTGTCGACGATCTTGAAGCCTTCCGTCGTGGCGATCACCGACATGCCGTCACCCGCCAGGGCAGCCGCCTTGGCGGGGCTCAGGCCGGTCACATACACACCGTCGATGCCTTGCTTCAGCGACACTTTCATGTCGCTGCCGACGCTGGCACTGACTTTCTGGTAGAGGGCTTCCACCAGCGCGTCGCTGCCGGCGCCGCGGTTGACCCCGGCGATCACGCTGGAGTCACCCACTGCGCCAGCAACGTTGCTGCCGTTGATGATGCCAGCTCCGCCATTCGACGGGATGACATCTGCATGGGCAGCGCAGGCGCTGGCCATCAGGGCTGCAGCGATGAAATAACGAATTGCCATAATGCGCTCCTTGCTCAGTGTTGAAAATTATCTTTTCTATAATTGCTGAGTAACTCTACCATAACTTTTGCAGTAGACAATGTTCAATTGGAACGCACAAAAAAAACGAGGCTTCCACTGGGAAAGCCTCGTTTCTGGCCGCTGCCGGAACTTTCCGGTGCGCAAATCACATATGAATTGTTTTACAACAGATTAGTTCCCGCTTTGTTTCAATAACGACAAGTATGGCATGGTGCGCGATGCCATCCGGGTATCCGCCTTCAGCATGCCCGCCTCGTCCGCGAGGATATGGGCCGCTTCCTGCAGGTAGATGTCCTTGGCGTTCTTGGCCGCCTTCTCGGCCGCGATCTCCGCTGCCAGGCTGCGCTCGTCGCCCTGCAGGCCGTCGTCCGCGCGTGGCGCGCCCTTCAGCGCGACATTGCTCTTCTTCGGCGTGGTCGGGTTCGGCGCCTTGTCGCGCTGTTCCTTGCTGCCCGGGCCGGCCACCGGCTCGTCGGCCTTGCCCTGGGCATCGGCACCGGCCAGGCGCGATTCGCGCAGGCGGGCCTTGGCTTCCTGGTTCTCGCGCTCCTTGCGGCGCACCGCTTCGTTCAGCGAGATCAGGTTGTCCTTGCGCAGCTTGAGGGCTTCGGCGATGTCCTGCTCGATGTCGCGGAACTCCTTGTCCTTGGCGACGCGGGCGTCATGGCGCTTTTGCAGCGGTCCGAGCAGTTCCTTCAGGTCGCCGGCCGGCAGGTAGGTGGCCGGCTTGATCTGCACCCAGGGCAGCGCGTTGTCGTAGGACGACTCGCCGAAGTTCTCGGCATCGGAGGTCACCGGCAGCTTAATGTCCGGCGTGACGCCGCGCAGCTGGGTGGTGCCGCCGTTGATGCGGAAGAACTGGGCGATCGTCATCTTCAGCTCGCCGTACTTCATCTTGTCGTTCTGCGAGAAGCGATCGAGGTTGATCAGGGTCTGCACGGTGCCTTTGCCGAAGCTCGGTTCGCCGATCACGATGCCGCGGCCGTAGTCCTGGATCGCGGCGGCGAAGATTTCGGACGCCGAGGCCGAGCCGCGGTTGATCAGCACGCCCATCGGGCCGTCCCAGGCCAGGCCGGGATTGGTGTCGCTTTCGACCTCGACGCGGCCCTCGGCGGTACGCTGCTGCACCACCGGCCCCTTGTCGATGAACAGGCCGGTCAGTTCGACCGCCTCGATCAGCGAGCCGCCGCCGTTGTTGCGCAGGTCGATCAGCACGTTGTCGACCTTCTCCTTCTTCAGCTCGCCCAGGATGCGCTGCACGTCGCGGGTTGCGCTCTTGAAGTCCTTGTCGCCCTTGCGGCGCGCCTCGAAGTCCTGGTAGAAGGTCGGCAGCGAGATCACGCCGATGCGGCGCTTCACGCCGCCGTCCTTGACCTCGATGATCTGCTTCTTGGCCGACTGCTCTTCCATGCTGATCTTCTGGCGCACCAGCGGGATCGTGACGTGCTTGCCGTCCGGGCCGGCATCGCCCGGCAGCACGTCCAGGCGCACGGTGGAATTGCGCTCGCCGCGCACCAGCTGCACCACGTCGTCGATGCGCCAGCCCATCACGTCGGTGAACGGGCCGTTGCCCTGGGCGACGCCGACGATGCGGTCGCCGACCTTCAGCTTGCCCGACTTGTCGGCCGGGCCGCCGGGAACGACCTCGCGGATCACGGTGTAGTCGTCGCGCGACTGCAGCACGGCGCCGATGCCGTCCAGCGACAGGCGCATCATGATGTCGAAGTTCTCGGCCGAGCGTGGGCCCAGGTAGTTGGTGTGCGGCTCGATCGCCGTCGCATAGGCGTTCATGAACATCTGGAACACGTCCTCGTTGTTCAGCTTCTTGAGGCGGCTCTGGTAGCCTTCGTAGCGCTTGTCGAGGGTCTCGCGGATGCCCTTGTCGTCCTTGCCGGCCAGCTTCAGGCGCAGCCAGTCGTTCTTCACGCGCTTGCGCCACAGGTCGCGGGCTTCGTCCTCGTTCTTCGCCCAGGGCGCCTTCTCGCGGTCGATCTGCAGCGATTCGTTGGCGGTGAAATCGAAATTGCCCTTGGCGACCAGTTCGCGCGCATACGCCATGCGGTCGTTGAAGCGCTGCTGGTAGACGTTATAGATCTGGAACGGGAGCGTCAGGTCCTCGTTGTTGATCGCGTCGTCGAACTTGGTACGGGCCGGCGCGAACTGGTCGAGGTCGGCCTGGGTGAAATAGAGCTTTTCGCTGTCGAGCGTCTTGAAGTAGTTGTCGTAAATCTTGGCCGACATCACATCGTCCAGCGGCATCGCCTTGTAATGGTAGCGTGCGAGCACGCGCGATGCCCACAGCGCCGCCTGGGTCTGGGCGGGCGTCGGTTTCAGCTGGGGCGAGCTGGCCTGGGCCGCATTGACCTGGACCTTCTCCGGTTGCGCCGTGACGACGTGGGCCGACATGGCGAACGCCAGCGCAACCATCAACATCTGCTTCTTCATTATTCGTTTCTCCGGGCGGAATGTGCTTGAGAGTGCTCTCGGGCGGCTGCGATGGTCAAAATGGGCTTGGCCACGCGTTTGCGACCAATTCTACAGGATAGCGCGACGGCGCAGAGTCGGCTTGCATGCTTCTTCAGCCGAGCTTAAGTCGGAGCCGGCCGGCCGGGCTCACGCTTTTACAAATTGAAACAGACTCGGGCGGAACCAGAACAAGGCGGCCGCTGTCGCAATGATAATCACCAGCCAGGGCCAGCTGCGCAGCGCCAGGCGCCAGTCCACCGGCGACGGCCAGAACGACAGGAACTGCGGGGCCAGCAGCAGGGTCAGGGCCAGGTCGACCGGGCCGAAAGCCCAGGCGCCGCGGGTACGCCACCAGGCCACCGCGAGCGGCACCAGCAGCACCAGCAGCGGCGCCAGCGCGGCCGGGGCCGCGTTATACCAGCGCAGGTTGGCGAAGCTGACGGAGCCCAGTTCCCAGGTACGGCCAAGGCGGCGCGGCAGGATCGAGAAGCCGGTCGGCTCCGCGCCCAGCAGCAGGCCGACCGAAAAATGCGCCAGCTCGTGGCACAGCGTGCCGGCCGCGCTGAACACGAAGAACAGCGGGTGCAGCGAGGTCACCAGCCAGATCAGGAAGGCCAGCGCCAGCGAGGGCACGAGGTACAGCAGGATGTCGGCCATCCCGGCAGCTCCGTTCACCCCTTGTAGAAGCAGCGCCCGCAGGCCTGGCGGTAGCTTTCGTTGCCGCCGATGCTGACCTGCTCGCCTTCGTGGATACGGCGGCCTTCCGCGTCGACCCGGATGTTCATGGTTGCCTTCTTGCCGCAGCTGCAGATGTTCTTGATTTCCTCGATGTCGTCGGCGAGCGCCAGCAGGTAGGCCGAGCCGGGAAAGGGATCGCCGCGGAAATCGCTGCGCAGGCCGTAGCAGATCACGGGCACGCCGCGCACCTGGGCCAGGCGGTGTAGCTGGACCACCTGCTCCTTGGTGAGGAACTGGGCTTCGTCGACCAGCACGCAGGCCACTTCCGGGGCATTGGCGAGGAAATCGGTGTTCCTGTCGAACACGTCCACTTCGCGCTGCGGCCCCAGGCGCGAGGTGATCAGCCCGACGCCGTAGCGGTCGTCGATGGCCGCCGTGTACAGCTTGACCTTCTGGCCCTGCTCTTCGTAGTTGTGGGCCACCTGCAGCAGCGAGGTGGATTTGCCGGCGTTCATCGCCGAATATCTGAAATAAAGTTTTGCCACTGCAGTGTGCCCGAGTCCCGCTCGCCTTGTTAACTTGCAAAATTATAGCAAGCGGACCCGCAATCGAAAACTGCCCGGGCCGACAATCGGCTTCCGGGCGGCCGGCGGCGCTCGGGCTCAGCCGCGGCGGCGCCTCATCACGCCGACGAGGCCCAGGCCGGCCAGCAGCATGCCGTAGGTGGCCGGCTCCGGAACCGCCAGCACGACGTTGTTGGCGGTCGGCCAGTAGGTACCGCCGTCGGTGGTCAGCGCGATCGCGGCCAGCGGCGTGGTCGAGACGAAGCCGAGGAAGTCCGTGGCGGCCGCGCCGCCCAGGCCGTAGCTCACCACGCTGCCGTCGATCGCGGTCAGGATCACGTTGCCGAGGGTGTACTGGCCGGCGAGGTCGGAGGCGAAGAAATTGCCGCCGAAAGCGCTCACCCCGCCACTGAAATTCGAGAACACCATCGGGGCGTAGCGCGTGGTATTCGACAGCCAGTAGTCGCCGGGGCCGCCCGCGCCGTACAGGCCGGTGGCGGAATACACATCATACGTATAGGCGCCGGCGCTGCGGTTCAGGGTTTCGGCGTACTGCACGACCGACAGGTCGTCGTAGCTGTCGAGGCCGGGCGCCTGGACCGCGGCCCGGAACGCGGCCTGGCTGGTGTAGACGGTGATGTCGGCCTGGGCGCCGGCGGCCGCGCACAGCAGGGCCGCGGCGGCGAACAGTCTGGATAAAGCGGGTTTGGTGGGCACGATTGCACTCCTGTTGAACATCGATCGGACAGCCTTGAGGCTGGCGCCAGTAGATATGAGGAATGCAATTGTTGCAATCGTATTAACACGGGTTTTGCGCGCACCTTGCGATGCATAAAAGTGCGTGCATCACCCATATTACTGTCCGGGATGATACTTGCGCTCGAGCTGCTTCTCGATGTCTTCTTTATAGAACAAGACCTCCTTGAACTGCCCGCGGCTGTACATCTCGGCCTGGTCCTTGAAGTGCGGCGATGCCGGATCGCCGCTCTCGCCGCCGGCCAGGATGCTCTTGGCGCGCACGCGCGGCCCGAATTCCACGGCCGCAACGAAACTGTTGCCGCGATCCCCGTAGATGCGCTTGGTGGTCTGCTTCGCCGTCATCCCGAACGAGGCCAGCGAACCCCAGTTGGCCGAGGTGAAGCCGACCGGGATGCTGGGCTTGCTGTCGTCGTAGCGCTGCTCGACCTCGCCGCTGAGGCGCTGGAAGCGGTTGATCTCGCCCCACGGCGTCTTCCAGCTGCCGAAGTCGGCCTGCAGCTTGTCCGATGCGCGCGCCAGCGACGCCAGGCGTTCCTCGGGCGTGAGCCTGGTCTGGATGAAGTCGACCGCCGGCACATGCTCGGCGCGGGCACGCGCGGCCGACTGCGCCACCATGTCCTGGCCCCAGTAGACGGCCAGCGAGGTTGGGGTGGAGTCCACCGCCCAGCGCAGGTCCCAGCCGCGCAGCAGCGCGACCTGCTCGGTCAGGCGCGACTTCAGCGCATCGCCCTGCGGCAGCGCGTCCCAGTCCTTCAGCAGGGCCGGCACCAGCGGCTCGAAGGCGGTCAGGTAGGGATCGTAGGCCTTGCCGATCAGGCCGTCCAGGGTCAGGTCGCGCGCATCGTGCAGCACGCGCTCGGCGTGGATGCCGCGCGCGTTCTGCGGCAGCGACCACATGTAGCCGGGATAGGCCTTGCAGTCCGGGCTGCTGGCGCCGAAGCCGGTGCAGGGCCAGTTGTTGGTGTTCGAGATATAGCCGCTCTTCGGATTGAAGACGGTGATGGTTTCCTTGACCTCGTGCAGGCCCTTCCACTCGGTGGCCGGGTCGCTGCCGTCGACCGGACGGGTCCAGTCGAAGCGCGGGTCGCGGCGCGGGATGAAGTTGCCGTGGAAGTAGGCAATGTTGCCGTCGGCATCCGCATACACGGTGTTGTTCGAGGAGTTGGTGCGCAGCTCCATCACCTTGTAGAAGTCGGCGTAGTTGCGGGCCTTGGTGCGGCCATAGGACTGTTCGAGCGCATGCATCGGATCGTCCATCATCTTCACCGCAACCCACTTGCCGCCCTCTTCCCGGATCACCGGGCCGTGATGCGTGAACCAGGCGGTAACGCTGCGGCTGCGCATGCCGTCTGCGGTTTTGTAAGGCAGCACGATGGTCTTGCTGCGCATGGCCCGCTGTTCGTTGCCGTACTTGTAGAAGAACTTGCCGTCGCGCTCGACCACGGTTTCCAGGTACTCGTCGATAACGTCGCCGCCGCCCGAGGTGTGCATCCAGCCGAGGCGCTCGTTGAAGCCCTGGTAGATGAAGAACTGGCCCCAGGTGACGGCGCCGTAGGCGTTCAGGCCCTCTTCGCTGACCATGTGGACTTCGGGCCGGAAGTAGAACGAGGTGTGCGGATTGATCATCAGGAGCGCGTGCTTGCCGGCGCTGCGCTGCGGGGCGATCGCGAAACCGTTCGAGCCCTGCGGCTCCGGGTCGAAGCCCTTGCCCAGGTCCGCCATCGCCACTGCCGGCGCCGGGCGCTTGCCGTAGAAGGCTGCCAATGCCTGCAAGTCGATCGACTCGATGTCACCGCCGATGCTGCCCTCGCTGAAGGCCAGCGCCATCCACGGCTCGAAGCGGGTCAGCAGCTTGGGCTTGACCTGCGGGTGGGTCGCCAGGTACCAGTTCAGGCCATCGGCCCAGCCGTTCATCAGCTTCTTCAGCCATGCCGGGCTGGCCGCGTACTTGGCGCGCATGTCGGCCGGATCGATGTACAGCTTCATGCGCAGGTCGCGCCAGATCTCCTGTTCGCCCTCGACCTCGGCCAGGCGCCCCATCGCGTTGATGTAGTTGAGCTCGATCCGGTTGAAGTCATCCTCGGCCTGGGCGAACACCATCCCGAACACCGCGTCGGCGTCAAGCTTGCCGAAGGCGTGCGGGATGCCCCACTTGTCGCGCAGGATGGTCACGCGCTGTGCGGCCTTCTTCAGGCGCGCCAGTTCGGCCTGCGTGAAGGTGGCCGAAGCCGGGACGCCCGCGGCGGCCGGGGAGGCGCCGGGCGCCGCCTGGACCGGCACCGCAAGCATCGCGCCGAGCATGGCGCAACCGAGGACGCTCGAGGCGATCAAGCGGGAAGTCTGCATCGGAAAGTCTCCTGGGTGATGATTGTTATCGTTATCGTGGTGGGGCTCAGGCTTCGCCGAGCAGCACCAGCTTCTGCTTCAGCACCTCATTCTCGTTGATGAGGGTCGCCACGCGGTCCTTCAGCTCGGCCACCTGGGCCTTGAGGACCTTGACCTGGTCTTCCGGATCCTCGGGCAGGCTGTCCTTCTTCGGGCGGGCGGCGGTCTTCTGCTCGCGCACCTGGCGCGCGGCCTGCTGCAGCTCCTTCTTGCCGCCGGCCACCGCCGCCACCTGGGCTTCCTTCGGCAGCGAGGCCACGTTGGCGGCCGAACTGATCGAGATGGTGCCGCTGCGCACCGCCTCCACCAGTTCCGGCGCGGCCGCCTTCTGGATCCGCTCGATCTGGCTGATGGTGTTGGCCGACACGCGCGCGGCGCGCGCCACCTCTTCGCGGGTATTCCAGGGCGGCGAGTACGGCACCGCCTGGTCGGCTTCGGTCTGCAGCTCGTCGTCGGTTTTCTGGACCACGCGCGCCGCCAGGATTTCCTTCTTGCGCAGCGCCATCAGGCCGCGCTGGAAGTCGGTGACGCTGCGGCGCGCCAGCTGGTTGTCGATCATCCACAGCTTGACGTCTTCGATCGAGTCGAAGCTGTCGTTCTGGACCGTGCGGAACGGGATCCCGTGCTGGCTGCAGATGGCATAGCGGTTATGGCCGTCGATCAGGACGTCGCGCCACAGGATCAGCGCCTCGCGGCATCCTTCGGTGAGCAGGCTGCGCTCCAGGGCTTCGTGTTCGGCGGGCGTGAGCGGATCGACGTAGGTACGGAGTTCGTCGTTAATAGTGATGTTCAATTCGGGTCCTTGCGCTTTTTACTTCTGGCTACAGGGTTCGCATCCTACACGAAGCAAGGACTCAACTAAAGTCACGCGGCAATATTGCACTTCTGACCCTGCGCGGCGCCGGCTGTGCTAGAATTCCGGCGCCCGCCCGGATGGTGAAACTGGTAGACACCCGGGACTTAAAATCCCGTGCCAGCAATGGCGTGCCGGTTCGATCCCGGCTCCGGGCACCATCAGATCGTCTCTCGCCTTCGACCGCCCGGCCGTGACGGCAGCTTGTCACGCGGTGACGCGGCAACCCGGATACGGCCGGGCACCATTGCTCTCAGAAGAAGTGAACGATCGCGAGCTGCAGGCCGCGCGCACTGGCTCCAGGGAGTGCCAAGGGCAGGCCGAAGACCGCTGCGCCGTTGAGCGTGTATTCATGAACGCCGCCCTCGAGCCAATTGGGTTAACCCTGTCCGCTGTAGTAGGCGCCGTGACCTGGTCGGTTATTTTGTCGCACAGCGATTGTTAGTCTTCGACTTCAAGAGCCTGTCCCTGGCGCCGGTCCCGCTCCACATTCGCTCTTGCTTGCTTCCCCGACTTGGCATGGATCGCTGTGTCCTGGTCAATGTACGTCGCGAAACCATGTTTGAGCACGCGTAGCAGATTCTGCTCCATGACGTCAGGGTGCTTGCGGGTCATCCAGTCAAAGCAGTGCCAGCGCGCCGACCGGTGGCCTGGGCGGCCTGCTGCCGGTCGAGTATGAGAAGCAATATTTCAGCGACTCTTGAGTGTGTAGAAAAGCCGTCGCGATTCAGTTTGACGCCTTGCGCCGGCCAGATAGCGCGTGCGCCGACGTCTCTTGAAAAGCGATGTTTGTTCAATGCCTGGCGTGACCGCCGGGCGCCGCAGCCTTATTCGAACGCGAGCCCGGAATCACCACCGGGGACAGGTACGCGATCGCGTAGCGGCGCCTTGGTCACCGCATGTGGACTGGCGCGCCGATCGCCGGCAGCCAGGGGACCTGAAGGCAGCTTGAACACGCCGACAAGCAGCGCGAGCCGCGCCGCCTGTTCCCGCATCGCTTCGGACGCCGCCGCCGCTTCCTCGACCAGAGCCGCGTTCTGCTGGGTCACTTGATCCATCTGGGCGATGGCCTGGTTGACATGCTGAATACCCATGCTCTGTTCCTGGGTCGCGCTGCTGATCGCGCCGATCATACCGCTCACACGGCCGACGTTGGCAACGATTTCCTGCATCGTGGCGCCCGCTTCCTGTGCCAGCCTGACGCCGCCGTCGATTCTGGACACGGAGCCACCGATCAGGTCCTTGATCTCTTTCGCCGCCGCGCCCGAGCGCTGGGCCAGGTTACGGACTTCACTGGCCACCACGGCAAAGCCCCTGCCTTGTTCGCCCGCGCGCGCCGCTTCCACCGCCGCGTTCAATGCCAGGATGTTTGTCTGGAAAGCGATGCTGTCGATGACGCCGATGATGTCGACGATTTTATTGGACGACGCGTTGATCGCTTCCATGGTATCGACGACTCTGGCCACCGCCGCGCCGCCACGCCGCGCCACTTCGGCGGCCGATTCCGCCAGTGCATCGGCTTGACGCGCATTGTCGGTGTTCTGCTTGAGGGTGGTGGTCAGTTCCTCCATCGAGGCGGCGGTTTCCTCGAGCGAGCTGGCCTGCTCCTCGGTACGGATGGAAAGGTCTTGGGTTCCGCTGGCGATGTCGCCCGATGCCGCGGCGATCAGGTCGGTGCCGACGCGCACTTGCGTGACAATGCCGGCCAAGGCGTCGCGCATCGACTTCATGGCGGCCATCAGGCTATCCCGGTCACCGGCACGGATAGCCACCTCGACACCCAGATCGCCGGTCGCGATGCGCCGCGCCACCGCGACCGCGACTTCGGGATCGCCGCCGATCTGGCGTTCAATGCTGCGCGTAAGCACCACGACCAGTGCCGTGAGGGCAGTACCGATCACGGCCAGCCAGAGTGCGGCATTGCTCAGCTGTTGATGGAAAGCGTGGTTCAGGTCGTCGGCGTACAGGCCAATCATGAAATACCAGTCCCAAGCTTGATAGCGGCCGGTATACGAAATCTTGCGAACGGGCTCCCGCGAGCCCGGCTTGGCCCACATATATTCGGTAAAGCCGGCGCCGGTTTTCCGGGCCGATTCGATCCCATCCACCGTGATCGCCCGGCCGTTTGTGTCGAGCACTTTCGCATTCGGCGTGCCGATCAGGTCGGCCTTCAGCGGATGCATCAGCATCTTGGCGCTGTCGAATACGACGACATAGCCGCTTTCCCCGAAGCGCAATGCCTTGATGCGCGCCAGGGCCTGGCGTTTGGCTTCGTCGAGCGGCAGCGCGCCGTTGCTCGCCAATCCTGCATACTCCTTGGTAATCGATGTTGCCATGTCGCCGGCATTCGCAAGCTGGGCCTTGCGTTCCTCGAAGCGCAGTTCGCGCGTGTGCACGGCATCGATCACGAAGACTGTCAGCAGGCATATCCAGCTGAGCAGCAAGGGGAGGAAGAGTTTTTGGCGGAAAGTAATTTTCATTATTGTAATTAAGACAGTGGTCGAGGCATCAGGGCAAGAGGCGGGGGCTAGCCTCTCCACGCTGGTGGTGCACGGTCATCAGGTCGGTGGATTAATGCCGGCCCTTTCATTAAAGATAGATAAGCCGTGCAACGGCGTCCAACACCGATTGGGTATCCCGTCAATACTCCGCAGGTATCGGCAGTCGCCTGCGCAAAGTCCGGCATGGTCGGGCCAACGGAGGCCACCACCCTCTATGAAAACCAGCCTTCCTCGGTCCAGTCCATTACCGGACCAATCGTCTTAATATCGAGCGTCATGAAACTGCTCCGGGCACCAGTATGCATGCGGCTTGCAGCACGCTACGGCCGATACCGCTCTGCCCTAGGGCCGTCTTCGGCGACCGTGACAATGCTCGCCGGCGGGAAGCCTCGTCGACGGCGCCCATGAAACTCAGACCTGGGACTGCAGATAGGTTTCCGCCAAAGAACTCCAGTATGCCGCCCCGATGGGGAGATTGTCGTCATTGAAATCATACCCGGGGTTATGGACCATGCAGGCCCCTTGGGCATCGCCCTCGCCATTGCCGATCAGCAGATAGCATCCGGGACGCTTTTCCAGCATGAAGGAGAAATCCTCGCTGCCCGTCAGCGGGGTTCCCTGCGCCACGATATTCTCCGCGCCGACCAGCTCGCGCCCGACAGCGCGGGCCAGCTCCGTCTCGGCCGCGGCGTTCACCAGCACCGTATAGCCCTGTCGGTAGTCGATGCGGGCCTGGACACCGAAGCTGGCCGCCTGGGCCTCGACGATGGCCTTCAGCTTCCGCTCCAGCAGGGCACGGACGCCGGCATCCATGGCGCGCACGCTGATTTCCAGCGTTGCCGACTGGGGGATCACATTATTCGCGACGCCGGCGTGGATCGCGCCGACAGTGACGATGGCCATCTTCTGCGGATCGGTGTTACGCGACACGATCGTCTGCAGCGCCATCACGATGCTGGCTGCAGCCACCACTGGATCCGCGGCTAGGTGCGGCATGGCGCCATGGCCGCCGACGCCGGTGATGGTCACGGTCGCGTAGTCCGAGGATGCCATGAAGGCTCCTTCGCGGAACACCAGTTGCCCCTGCGGGGCGCCCGGCATGTTATGCATGGCATACACCGCGTCGCATGGATATTTCTCGAACAGGCCGTGTTCCATCATGCGCAAGGCGCCGCCCATGCCTTCTTCCGCCGGCTGGAAGATCAGGTTCAGCGTGCCGGAGAAATCGCCTTGTTCGGCCAGGTACTTGGCCGCGCCCAGCAGCATCGCGGTATGTCCGTCATGGCCGCAGGCGTGCATCATGCCGGGCCGGGAGCTGGCATAGTCCAGCCCGGTTTTTTCTTCGATCGGCAGTGCGTCCATGTCGGCGCGGATGCCGAGACTGCGCGTACCCGAGCCGCGCCGCAGCTGGCCGACGACGCCGGTGCCGCCAAGCCCGCGCTCGACCTGGTAACCCCATTCGCTCAGGCAGCGCGCCACCAGGTCGCTGGTCCTGAATTCTTCGAAACCGAGTTCCGGATGCCGGTGCAGGTCGCGGCGCAGTGCGGTGAACTCGGCGGCGTGCCTCTTCATGTAGTCGAGATAGTGTTGTGCTTGATGTTGCATGTTGCAGCCTTTTGTTCAAGGGTGGAAAACAGCGCGTGCGCGCCGCCGGTTGCCTGACTTCAGTGCGCCGGCGCCTTCTCGTTTACTTCCGGCAGTGCGAACGTGGCCAGGGCGCAGATGATACTGGCCGCGGTCAGATACCAGGCCGGCGCCGCCGGGTTGCCGGTGGCGGCGATCAGCCAGGTAATCACGAACTGCGTGGTGCCGCCGAACAGCGCCACGCCGACAGCATAGGCGATCGACAATCCGACCGCACGGATGCTGCGCGGAAGCAGTTCCGGTATCGTCACCAGGATGACCCCGGCGCTCAGGGCGTTCAGCGCCGCCAGCAGCGCGGTCACGCCAAGCAGCGCGGCCGTGGTCGGTTGCTCGGCCAGGAACATGAAGGCCGGGTATGCAAGCAGTGCCAGCAGGATGCGCGGAATCAGCATCACCGGCCGGCGGCCGTAGCGGTCGCTCAACCAGCCGCCGAGCAGCGAAAATACCAGGGTAACGAGGCCGACCACGAGCGTAGCAGACATGGCGATGGTCGGCGTCATCTTCAGCGTGGTGATGGCATAGGTCGTCATGTAATTGCTGACATAATTGGCGACCGTACCGCCGAGCACGACCAGGATCGCCAGCAACAGCAGGCCGCGGTGATCGCGCAGCCGGGCCGGAGAATGGGCAGCAGGCCCAGCCGCCGTCCCGGAGGCAGTGCCGGACTCGAGCGTTTCAGGCATGCTCCGGCGCAGGTAAAGCGCGACCGGGATCAGCAACAGGCCGCAGGCGAAGGGAATCCGCCATCCCCAGGCCTGCAGGTCTGCCGGGTTCAAGGTGCCGGTCAATGCCATGCCGAAGACCCCGGCGACCAGCGTAGCGACGCCCTGGCTCGCCAATTGCCAACTGCCGTACAGCCCGCGTTTCCCGGCAGGAGAAATCTCGACCAGGAATGCGCTCGACGGTCCCACTTCGCCGCCCAGTGCGAGCCCTTGTACCAGGCGGCACACCACGACGATGATGGGGGCTGCCATGCCGATGCTGGCATACGATGGGGTTAGCGCCAGCCCAAGGGTGCCGACCGTGATCAGGGCAATCGTCAGCAGCATGGCGGGCTTGCGGCCGGCACGATCGGCGTAGGCGCCGATCAGGATGCCTCCCAGCGGACGCGAGACGAAGCCGACGCCGAACACGGCGACCGAGAGCAGCAGGCTGACGGTCGCCGACGTGGCCGGGAAGAAGGCTTTGCCGATGTATACCGCAAAGAAGGCGTAGGTCACGAAATCGTAGAACTCGAGGGCATTGCCGGCAACGGTGGCGGCGAGGATCCGGCGCGTGAGCCGGTTTGCCGGTTCGGCGGCGGCTTCGATGCCGCTGGCGTGCCGCCGGGCTGGAACGGTCTTGGTCTGCATGCTGGATTTCCTTTCGATGACAGGGTTTCCCGCGTTACGCGGATGGGGTGGGTTCTTTCGATGAAACCCGGCTCAAAAGTGATGCTCCAGGCCCAGGGTCGCGCTGCGGATCGACGCACCCGCCACGCCAGTGGGAAAACCGGACGTCGCCTCGACGTTGTACGCCAGCGCCGATCCCGATCCATTCATCAGGGCGGCGACACGCCCGTACAGCGCGGTGCGCGGCGACAGGAAATGTTCGATGCCCAGCGTCGGCCCCCAGGCATGGTCGCCGGGTTTGCCGACACGGCGGTACACTGCCGCGAACCTGACCATGTTGGCGCCGAACTTCTTCTGCAGCGCCAGCACGGCAACGCGTGCGACCGGGTCGCCCTGGTATTGCGATGCCGTATGGATGAAGCCTGCGGAACCCAGGAAAGGACCGAAATCGTGGATCCAGTTGGCCAGGTAGATGTCGGTCCGGACGGTGGGCGCGACCGTCGCGTTCTTGCAGCTGCCGGCCACGCCGGGATCGCACCAACCCTGGGCATACGAGGCGATCGCGTTGTTGCCGGGGTCCACATAGGCCAGCGATACCGAGCGGCTATGGGTCCTGCTGCCGATCGACTGGTTGCTGTTCAGCGCATAGGTGGCGGCACCGGAAAAGTGGCCGCCGATCATCGGCGTGTTGTAGGTGACCGTGCTGTTGGTCCGCTGCAGGCCCTCGGTGTTCGCATAGCCGAGGTCGGCGGCCGGGGAATACAGGTAGGTGAAGGTGGATTCGTGGGCATTGGCCAGGAATGGATCGAGCAGCAGGGAGCCCAGGCCGAGCGCCCCGTAATGCCGGCCGACGGTCACTTTTCCGAACGCAGGGTTGGACATTCCGACGTAGGACGCCCGGTTGAACAGCGTTCGGCTGTCCTGCTGCGCACCGTTGTCGGCCGTGATCCCGGATTCGAGCCGGAAGAACACCGTGGTGTCGGCGCCGAGGTATTCCTGGCCGTAGATGCCGAATTTGGACGTCCAGGCATTCCCGCTCTGCTCCCTGACGCTCGACTTGCCGCCGGCATTCACGTAGTTGAGCCCGAGGTCCAGCGTGCCATACAACCTGGTGAAACTGGTGCGCGGCGCGACGCTGAAGACCTGCGGTCCCAGGCCGGTACTCACGACAGACAACATCTCTTGCATCTGGCTGGACTGGGCATGGCTGGTTCCGGGGAGGATGGTAGCGGCCGCAGCGGCGGCAGCGATCAACAGCGATGGCAGAGGCACTTTCATGGCGATCCTTTCGAGCTGAGTTGTGATGGAACGGTATTTCGGCGAATCGGCCCCGCGCAATTAGTTGAATGTTTCAACTAATTAGTCGGATGGGTGCCGCGGCATCATTTACCGACACGGAGCTGCGCCTCCGGCGTGAACCGGTGCAAAGCCGATGCGTCGTGGTGTGGCTCAGGGCGTGACAGGTCCTGCCTCTACGCGCGCGGCGCTTCGGCGGCGGTCACCAAGGGAAGGACCGGAATCAGGATGGGGAATCGTCGACGGCTCGGCCATCGGCCGCGCGAGGGGGCAGGCGAAGCGCTGCGTCTTGCAGGTGATGTTGCATGTTGTCGTCTCCGTGTTTTTTATGGTCGGGTAGTGCCGGACAAGATCGCGTTTTTAGTAGAATATCTCAACTGTTGAAAGATGCAACTAATTTCTCGGGCACCTTGCAAACCGAGAGCCACGGCCGGGTTGCGGTAGAATGATCGTCGAAGTGCACGGCAGCGGAAGCCGGCGGTATCCGCCTCAACGACGAACTCGACGACATGGCTATTTCTGAAGAAGGCAAGGAGCGCAAAGATGAATCGGCTTTCTCCTCGTACCTCACGTTCCGGCTCGATTTGTTAAAAACCGAAATGATCCGTAACGCCAACCTGGTGTATCGGCGCGAGTTCGACCTGGACGTGCGTGCGCTGCGTGTGTTGCGCGCCATCTGCGACGCACCGGGGGCCACCGCGACCGAGCTGAGGGAAAGCACACTGATTGAAAAGACATTGCTGTCAAAGATGGTGGCCGACCTGGTCGACCGGAAGCTGGTGCGCCGCCGCATCCATCCCGACGACGCGCGCCACTACCAGTTATGGCCTACCAGTAGCGGCGAACGGACGCGCAGCTTGAGCGACGCCGTGGGGGAGTCGATGGAGCAGCGGATGCTCTCCACGCTGTCGGACGCGGAAAAGCGCGAGTTCCGACGCATCATCGACAAGCTGGTCGCCGAATTACGTCATGCCGCGAAGCATCAGAAAAGCGGCTCCCCGGGCACTGCCGGCAGCTAGGCCGCCTGAGCGCAACTTCAACGCTTTTCCATATTGGCGTCGATGCTCGGCTCCCCGGCCCCGTATTTGACGAACAGCAGGTAGCCGCCAGCCATCGCCAGGTTCTTCATGAAATTGTTCATCTGGTTGGTATCGGCAAAATTGGTATGCGCAATCAGGGCCGATGCGATGCTGAACAGCGCCAGGATGGCCGCCGCCCAGCGCGCCTTCAGCCCGAACAGCAGGGCCAGGCCGCCGCCCAGTTCGATCAGGATGACCAGCGGCGTCACCAGGGCCGGCATCGGCAAATGCATCGAGGCGAAATACGCTTGTGTGCCGGCATAGCCGGTCAGCTTGCCCCATCCCGAAATAATGAATATTAGCGACATCAAGATGCGCGCTGCGATGTTCAAGGCCATGGCGGTTCCTTTCGGGTCAGTGTGAAGTGAAGCAGCCGGGTTGCGCTGAAATTATAGTGCCGCCGCTGTCAAGACAGCGCAGCGGATGCCGAGCCTGCTGCAGCCGCTCACAGCTGGCCCGCGAGCCACTGCTCGAAGTCCCCGCTCATGTTGCGGTCCAGCGCATGGCCGGCCGCATACTCGCGGTACGCCAGCGGCACCCCCAGTCCTTCCAGCAGCGCGCGCGACTGGTGCGCGAAGTGGATGCCGAGGGTCTGGTCGGCGACGCCGTGGCTGACGAAGGCCTGCAGCCTGCCGAGCGCCGGCCCCTGCTCGACCAGCGGCAGGATCTCGGGCAGGATGCGCCCGCTGAGCACACCGAAGCCGGCCACGCTGTCCGGCGCCGTCAGCGCGACGCTGGCGCTCATGATGCCGCCCTGGCTGAAGCCGGCGATCCAGATCCGCTGCGGATCGGCGCCGCAGAGCACCGGCAGCTGGCCGATGAACTCGCGCAGCTGGACCCGCGAGCGTTCGGCCTGGGCGG
>NZ_JBKFGF010000080.1:0-10414 GCF_051233485.1 Massilia sp. LXY-6 | reverse complement strand
GATGCCGCCCTGGCTGAAGCCGGCGATCCAGATCCGCTGCGGATCGGCGCCGCAGAGCACCGGCAGCTGGCCGATGAACTCGCGCAGCTGGACCCGCGAGCGTTCGGCCTGGGCGGCGTCGATGGCCGGTCCGGCGGGCGTGAAGCTCACCTGGAAAAAGCCGAAGCGGCCGGGGGCGAACACCAGCGGGCCGCGCACCAGCACCACGGCCAGGCGCGGGTCGAGCTGGCGCGCCAGCTCGACGAAGCCGGCCTCGCTGGCGCCGACGCCATGCAGCAGCAGCAGGCACGGCGCCCCGCCCTGCCCCGCCTGCGGCGGACGAAGTCGGTAGGCCAGCCCGGAAACCGGGTCCACTGTCAATTGATCGAGGGGGTCCGACATGGCGGCTCCTTTCATTGGAATGCGTAGGCGTCCATGGCGAGCACGCCATGTTCGAAACTCGAATGCAGCTGCCTTGCCTGGGCGCCCGGTCCCGCCGCACCCAGCGCGACGAACAGCGGCAGCAGGTGTTCGTCGGTCGGATGGTTCTCGACGGCGAACGGTGCGGCCCGGCGATAGTCCAGCAGCGCGTCATGGTCGCGGCTCTCCAGGCGCGCCTTCATCCACGCCTCGAACTCGCCGACCCAGTGCGGCACCGGGGCGTCGATGTGCTGGCCGCGGAACTCGTACAGGTTGTGCGTCAGCGAACCGGATGCGAGCACCAGCACGCCCTCCTCGCGCAGCGCGGCCAGCGCGCGCCCGATCCGTTCGTGCGCGGCCGGGCCGGCGCCGCGTACCACCGACAGCTGCGCGACCGGAATGTCGGCATCCGGATACATCAGGCGCAGCGGCACCCAGGCGCCGTGGTCGAGGCCGCGCTGCGGGCTGCGGCCGACGGGGATCTGCGCGGCCTCGAGCAGCGCGGCGGCGCGCTCGGCGGCCTCGGGAGCGCCCGGAGCGGGATAGCGCATCTCGAACAGGGCGCGCGGAAAACCGCCGAAGTCGTGGATGGTCTCGGGCTGCGGTGCCAGGCTCACCGCCGGGCCGTTCGCGCTTTCCCAGTGGGCGGAGACGACGACGATCGCCTGCGGCCGTGGCAGCGATCTGCCGAGCTCCTGCAGGAAGCGGCGCGCGGGACTGTCCTGCAGCGCCAGCATGGGCGAACCATGCGAGACAAACAATGTGGGAAGCGGAGCCATGTCGGTACCTCGTTCATTCGGAGCGGCGGGAGCCGCATCAACATAGGACCAGTGTAGACCGACCGAAGAACGAGATAAACCGGGCCAGCCTGGCGAGACTGTTCCGAAAATCGAGACAATCCTTAATCACCCCAAGCGGGCTCGACAAATGCCTCCGCTAGAAAGTCGATCAGCACGCGCACCTTCGGCGACAGGAATTTGCGCGACGGGTAGACCGCGTAGATGCCCAGCGCGCTCGAGCGGTAGCCCGGCAGGATTTCCTTCAGCCTTCCCTGCGCAAGGTCGGCGCCGACCAGGAAGCTGGGCTGGAGGATGATGCCCTGGTGCTGCAGCGCGGCGGCGCGGCAGGTGTCGCCGCTGTTGGTGCGCATGCGCGCTGCGACCTTGACGGTGACCGGGCCGTCGGGGCCGGAGAAGGTCCAGTTCTCGCCGGCCGCGAACAGGCTGTACGAGATCACGTCGTGCGCCGCCAGTTCGGCCGGGCGGGCCGGTTCGCCGCGCGCCGACAGGTAGTCCGGCGAGGCGCATACGACCATGCGCGTCGATGCCAGCTTGCGGCCGATCAGCGACGACGCCGGCAGCTGCCCGATGCGCACCGCGAGATCGAAGCCTTCCTCGACCAGGTCGGCCACCCGGTCGGACAGCGTGACGTCGAGCGCCAGCTTCGGATGGCGTGCCATCAGCGCCGGCCACAGGGGCGCCAGGTGCATCAGGCCGAAGGTGACCGGGACATTCGCCTTCAGCAGCCCGCTCGCTTCGCCGCTGCGCGAGGTGATCTCGGCCTCCGCTTCGTCGAGGTTTTCCAGCAGCTCGCGGCAACGGGCGTGAAACACCTCCCCTTCCGTGGTCGGCGACAGCCTGCGCGTGGTCCGGTGCAGCAGCCGGATGCCGAGCCGTTCCTCCAGCTCGGCGACATAGCGGGAAACCGCGGTCTTCGACATCTGCAATGCATGCGCGGCGACCGTGAAACTGCCGGCCTCGACCACCGCCGAGAACACCTTCATTTCCAGAAATTTATCCATCATCTCGACAAGCGGAACAATAACGCCAATTCTACGACGATTGTGCCGGCATTCGCTAGACGAGCGCAGGAACGACAGCGAACGAGCACCATCGTTTAGAAATGTACTATTCAATGATAAAATATAGTCCTACACTCATCGAACAGGTGGATCCCATGAACATCAAATCACTCCTCCCCTTCCTGATCGTCCCCGTACTGGCCGGCTGCGCCACGACTGGAGACGCGACGGCCAACGATCCGGTGCGCACCCGCGTGCTGGCCGAACTCGCGCAGGCGCGCGCCGACGGCCTGTTCCCCCTGAGTGAGGCGCAATACCTGTATCCGTGGCCGGTCGCCGCTTCGCATCCGGCGGACGCCGTTGCCGCCGGCAAGCGTGCCGCGGCCCCGCACTCCGGCGGCTGAGCGCTGCCGGACACTCCCGGGACCGGTGCCGATGGCGGCCGGTCGCCTGCGCAGGTACAATCCCGCTCCTGACGAGCTGCGAGACACGACGATGAACGACTTTGGGGCGACCGACAAGCGATTGCAGAGGATCGAGGCACGGATGCCGGGGTTTCCGACCGCATCGATGCGCTTAATCCGCATGACCTATCACTTGCAGAAGACCTTTCGCGACACCACCAACGCCGTACTGAAGAAATACGATCTCACCGACACCAGCTATATGGTGCTGGCGATCCTGTACGGCAGCGTCGACGAGACCTCGACGGCATCCGAACTGAGCGAAGCCTGTCACGAAAAGCCGGCGAATCTCACGCGCGTCTGCGACGAGCTGGCCGCGCGCGGGCTGATCGAGCGCCGCCCCAAGCCCGGCGACCGCCGCGCGGTCATGATTTCGCTCAGCGACAGCGGGCGCGCATTGATCGAACGGGCACTGCCCGACGCCTCCTCCACGGTCACCGCCGCGTATGCCGGTTTCAGTCCGGCCGAACTGCGCCAGATGGCCGACCTCTATGCCGGCCTGCTGGTCAAGCTGAACGCCGACGCCTGAGCGGTCTTCGGCTCAGGCTTCGGCGTACGCCGCCGCATGCGTGCGGATCTGGCGGAACAGGATCTCGTCGACGTCGATGCCGGCCGGTTGGCCGATGGCGAATGCCACCGCGCGCGCCACCGATGCCGCGTATTCCGGGCCGGCGCCGCCGCACGGCCGGCTCGGCGCCACCAGCGTCATGCGTATGCGGTCGGCGTCGGCCTGCGCATGCACGCGCCGCGACCACTCGGACAGCGCGCGCGCGATCGCCTGCCCGCCCGGCGGCGCGACATTCACGATATGCCCCGTGCCGAGGCGCCGCATGTGCGCCAGCGCGGCGATGGTCGCATGGATCGCGCCAAGCGCATGAATCCCGCTGAGCAGGCCGGGCCTGGCGCGGTCGCCCTCGGCGTACGGAAAATCGGCCGGCGGCACGGGGATGCCGACCATCACGTCGACCCGCCCGAAGCGTTCGCTCGCGGCGTCGAGCAGACGGTCGACCTGGGCACGCCGGGTCATGTCGGCTTCGCAGGCGATCGCCTCGCCGCCATCCCATGCGAACTCGGCGGCCAGCTCGCGGAGACGCGCCGGGTCGCTGCCGCCGAGCGCGACGCGCGCACCTTGTTCCACCAGGTGCCGGGCGATCGCTTCGCCGGCCATGCCGGCGGCATCGAGGATCACGACGACTTTTCGCTGTACGTTACTGGGCATGATTTTCCGATAGGGGCCCTTGCCAGGCCGGGTTCCACTCCCGGCCTGGATCGGGCATGAACGATTCAGGGCTTCATGCCTGGACCATGCCGCTCTTCTTCAGCGAGCGCACCAGGAAGTAGGAGGACAGCCAGATGACCAATCCGGCCGCCAGCACGTCCGTGGACGGCCGCTGCGCGTCGCCGGCGATCAGGTATTCGCTCCACAGCTTCAACACGGTCAAGGACAGGATCAGCACGAAGATGGTGTTGTATTCCTTGACCAGCACCCGGCGCCAGTTGAAGCGCATGTCGCCGAGCGAGCGCTGCCAGCCACTCAATCTCGGCCACCAGCGGTTCACCCGTTCGCAATAGCGCCGGTACTCCGGTCCGAACTTGTTGCCCAGGAAGGCTTCTTCCGCCGCCACGATGCAGCTATAGGCGTACAGCACCAGGGGCAGCACCACCAGGTAGAACACCCAGGAGTGGAAGATCAGCGCGAAACCGGCCGCCATCAGCACGTTGCCGACGTAGAGCGGATTCCGGCAGTGCGCGAACACTCCGCCCTGCACCAGCTTGCTGGCATAGACCTGCCGGTTCCTGCCGCCGCGTTCGATGTATTCATAGCCGATGGTGACGATGCGCAGCGCCTGGCCGAGCATCGCGCACAGCACGCCGGCCAGGTCGAATGCGAGGTTCCAGCCGGCGCTGCCGAAGGGGTGGGCGGGCCGGCCCGCACAGAGCGCGGCCAGGAACAGGCAGGGGCCAAGCGCGTTCCTGTACTTGAACAAGAAATTGCCGATATGTGTATTCATGTGCATCAACCCTTCTTATTTGACCGCCAGGAAGCCTTCGAAGCAGACATACTTTTGGATCGTCATGATGTCCGCGAAGCCTGCCCGCTTGAGCATGTCGATGTTGCCCTGGGTCGAGAACGGCTCCATCACGCCCTTGATGCTCCTGGACTTGTTGATGATTTCCGCTTCGTTGAAACCGTTCTCCAGCTTGAACTCGACATAGGCCTGGTTGGCGTAATCCTGGAAACGTCCGTCGGGAGCGCGCACTTTCTCGAACATGAAGAAGGCGCCGCCCCAATTCAGCGAGCGGTAGATCTTCTCGATCAGCGCCTGCCGTACGCGCGGCGGCAGGAACTGGATCGTGTAGTTCGACACGATCATGTCCGACGGTTCCAGGTCGACGTCCAGCACGTTCGCATGCGTGAAGCCGACGCGCCGGTCGGAAGACAGGATCGCGCGCGCCTTGTCGACCATGTCGCGGACGTTGTCGATGCCGACCAGCCGCAACTCGTTCTTGTGGCAGTGGTGCCGGGCCAGCTTGCCGAGCATCTGCCCGGTCGAGCAGCCGATGTCGTAGACCAGGCTGTCGGCCTTCAGGAAGAAATCGCTGTAGTGGCAAATCAGCTTGTGCCCGCTCTCATACAGGGGGATCGAGCGCTGGATATGCGCATCGAAGTCCTCGCTGATGTTTTCGAAGGACCAGCCGGCATTGTGCTGGTTGATATTCTTGTCGACGGCTGTCATCGCGCCATTCCTTTCAAACGTGTGGCCGGGTCCTGCCCCGGCACGGGTGCGGGCGCCGCTTGTCCCAGTTCGGCAAGCACCTGGGTGCGAACCGGATCGTGCTCCGCCAGATCGTCCATGAAGGAACAGCCGGACAACACGACCATCGCCGACACCAACATGCAAACTTTCAGGTCCATGACTCCTCCGATTTCGCCTCTGCGGCATCGACATTATTTTATCACTGAACTATTCATCAATGAAGTGTTATTCAGGTCCCGGCTTGCACTTGTTATTTCAGGACCCGCTGCGCCAGCATGACGGCTGCTCCCGCCAGCCCGATGAAGCCGACCACCTGGAAGTAGTCGAGCGCCGCCAGCAGCGTCGCCTGCTGTGCCAGCCCCTGCGCCAGGCTGGCCGCGGCCAGCGCCGCCGGTTCCGCCGCGCCCTGCTGCGCCAGCGACTGGCCCAGGGTGTGGAGGGCCTCGTCGTAGGCCGGGTCACCGGCTGCGAAGCGGCCGTTGAGCACCGCGTGGTGCGCCGCGATCCGTCCCTGCAGCACGGCGGTGGCGGCGGCCACGCCCAGGCCCGAGCCGAACTGGGCGAGCATGTTCTTGACCTGCTGGGCATGCGAGAACACGGTTTCGTGGTGCTGCACTTCACGGAAGGTGTGCATGGCGGTGGTGGCCAGCACCAGCATCACGAACACGCCGTAGCAGGCCAGCGCCGGCACGACATCGCGCCACAGGTCGGCATGCGGGTTGAGCCCGGCGATGCGCCAGCCGAACACCGCCAGCGCCAGGAAGCCGGCCAGGTAGTACTTCTTGGCGGCCGGGCGCTTGGGCAGGACCAGCTGCATCAGCACCCAGGTCAGGACGGTCGCGGCCAGGCCCGCGGCCTGCACCGGGCCGATCGCTTCCCACGCGAAGCCCAGGCCGCGCTGCAGGACCGCCGGCAGCATGTAGTTGGTGGCGCCCATCAGCGTGTAGCAGAAGGTGAACAGCGCCAGCCCGCTGGCGTAGCGCGCGTTGCGCAGCTCGCGCAGGTGCAGCAGCGGGCGTTCGCCCCGGTGCATGGCGTGCACGAAGTAGCCCAGCGCCAGCGCGCCGAGCGCGGCGCCGGCCAGCAGCATCGGCAGGTCGCTGTAGAAGTCGTAGTACGAGCGCTGGAAGGCGTACAGGAGCGCGAAGGTCCCGGCCACCAGCGCCATCAGCAGCACCGGATGCGACTGCGTGCGCAATGCGTGCGGCGGCACCTCGCCCGGCAGGCAGGCGACGGCCAGCGCGGCGATCGCGACGGCCAGGCCGATCAGGATCATGAAGATCCACTGCCAGCCCTGGTTCGACACCGCCACCGACGCCAGCAGCGGGCCGCCGGAACTGCCGACCGCCAGCGCGGTGGCGAAGAAACGGATGCCGGTGAAGCGCGCCGGACTGGGCGGGAACAGGTTGACCAGCACGCGCGAGGACGTCATGAAGCTGCCGCCGCCCAGCGCCATCACGATGCGCCCGGCGGTGAACTGCCAAGTCGATTCGCTGGCCGCGCAGAGCGCCGCGCCGCAGATGAAGACCGCCAGGGAGCACAGCATGAAACGGCGCCAGCCCAGGCGCTCGGCCAGCCAGCGCTGCTTGCTGATCACGGCGACGGCGACGCAGGCGTAGATGACGCTGATCAGGCTGAATTCTTCGGGCGCCGCGCCGATGCCGCCCATGATCGGCCCCGCGCCGAACGCGATCATGCCGGTTTGCAGGTACTCTGTCGCGGTGAGCAGGAAGATCGTCAGCAGCAGCAGGCGCGGGCGGCGCGGAGGAGCGATGTGCATGCCGGCCTACTTGCGCGCCAGCGTCCGCTCGTCCCCGGCGTTGGCGGCGATGATGTCCGCCACCAGCGTGTCGGCGGCCCAGCCCTCCAGGTCGAACACCTCGGTGCGGTAGGATTGCCGCGCCACCGCGCCGGGCGCGGGGTGCGGCCAGTCGCGCTTGCGGGTATCGACGCTGACCCGCATGGACAGCCCGAGCTGGAGCGGGTGCTGCGCCACTTCGCGCGGCTCCAGCGCGATCCGCACCGGGACCCGCTGCACCACCTTGATCCAGTTGCCGGTGGCGTTCTGGGCCGGCATCAGCGAGAACGCGCTGCCGGTGCCGGCTTCCTGGCCGACCACCTTGCCGTGGTAGACCACGTCCTTGCCGTAGGCGTCCGCGGTCAGCGTAACCGGCTGCCCGCTGCGGATATGCCGCAACTGGGATTCCTTGAAGTTCGCCGTGACCCAGATCGTCTCGACCGGCACGATCGTCATCAGGGCCGTACCCGCCGCCACGCGCTGCCCGACCTGGACCTTGCGCCGTGCGACCATGCCGGCGACCGGCGCCGGCACCGAGGTCCGGACCATCGCGACATAGGCATCCTTGACCTGCGCCGCCGCGCCCAGCACGTCCGGATGGGTGGCGACCGTGGTGCTGTCGACGTAGGCATGGTTGGCGGCGAACTGGCGCTCGGCCGCCGCCAGCGCCGCACGGGCGCCGCGCACCGCTTCCTGCGCGTGGGCCAGGTCTTCGCCGGAGATCGCGCCGGAGTGCACGAGCCGGGAGCGGCGCCCGGCATCCGCCTCCACCTTGCTCAGTTCGGCCCGGCGCTGGTCGGCGTGGGCCTGCATCTGCCCGGCCGAGGCATATTGGGCGCGCACCTGGCGCACCGTCTTCGCCAGAGCGGCCTCGCTGCGCGCCAGCGCCAGCTTGGCGTCGACCGCGCTGAGCCTGACCAGTTCCTGGCCGGCGGCGACGCGGTCGGTATTGTCGGCCGCGATCGCGGTCACGGTGCCGGCGATCTGGGTCGTCACCTGCACCAGGTTGCCCTCGACGTAGGCGTCTTCGGTCAGTTCGCGGTATTGCATGGAGGTCGCCCAGTAGATGCCGCCGGCACCCAGGGCGCCCAGCAGCGCGACCGCCGCCAGCGCGGTAAACAGGCGCCTGCGGCCGGATGCCGGCGCGGCCGGCTGCGCGGCAGCGGTCTGCCGGGGTGCTGGTTGGCTCATTGTCTGTCTCAGTGTCAAAGTCAGGTTGGTGGTACCGGCCGCCGGGCGCGCGCGTAGAGTTTGGTTTTTTGCATGTCTTTGCTTAGGCAAGCAAGTGGAAGCATGCATCTTACCGGTCCACCGGATTTATTTCAACAATGAAGTATCTGGACGGCGCGCGCTTGAAAGTCTTTGCCGGTGCAAGTAGGATGGCCGGTCTTATTGGGGGAAGCGTGACACGCGATACGGGCGCCGGGCTGGACGATCTCATCAGTGGTGGACTGAGCCACCTCGTGAATGCCGTGCGCAATGCGGTGTTCATGGCGCTCGAACACGAACTGGCGCCGCTCGACCTGACCGCGTCGCAGTTGGTGGTGGTGATCGGCGCGATGCGCGGACGGGCCCGCACCGTCAACGAGTTCTGCCGGTTCGCCGGCATCGATGCCGGCTCCATGTCGCGCCTGCTCGACCGGCTGGAAGCCAAGGACATCGTGCGGCGCGTGCGCGACAGCCCCGACCGGCGCCAGGTCAATGTCGAACTCACCGCCAAGGGCAGCGCCCTCTACCCTCAGGTAATGAGCATCATCGCCCGCGTCAACCGCCGCTTCCTGGCCGGGTTCTCAGCGGAGGATGCGGCCCAGCTCCAGGCCCTGATGCTGCGCCTGCTCGCCAACCACCGCGACCCCGAGGCGGGCCAAGCGCCGCCCTGAACGCTACAGGGCTTCCTCGACATACGCAATGCCGAGATCGTCGTAGACCGAATACACGGCGGCGAGCATGTTCTGCAGCTCCGGCGAGCGGTCCATGTGGCGCACGCTGAACAGGATCGGCGAGAACGCATGCTTGTCCTGGATCGGCCGGTACAGGACGTTGCGCTGATGCATGCCCTGCACGCTCTCGGGCACGATCGAGATTCCCTGGCCGGCCGCCACCAGCCCCATCGCGATCTGCAGTTCGCGCACTTCGGTGACGTGGTCCGGGGTCAGGTGGGCGGTGCTGAACGCGGCCAGTACCTGGTCCGCGAAGCTGGGCCGCGGCGATTTCGGATACACGAGCAGGGGTTCGTGGATCAATTCCATCAGCTTGACGCCCTCCTCCTTTTCCGACAGGCGGTGGCCGGGCGATAGCGCCACCACCATGCGTTCGTCGCGCAGCAGGATGCGGCGGATGCTCGGGTCCTCGCTCTTCAGGCGTCCGAAGCCGACGTCGATCCGCCCTTCCTTGAGGGCCTTGAGCTGCTCCACCGTGGTCATCTCGTGCAGCGTCACCTCGACTTCGGGATGGCGCTCGCGGTAGCGCCGGATGATGTCGGGCAACAGTCCGTACAGGGTCGAGGCGACGAATCCGGCGGTCAGCGTACGTTCCAGCTTGCCGACCCGCTGGGTCATCGACTTCAGGTCCCGGACCTGCTCCAGCAGGGGCTTGGCGTGGGCCAGGAAAAACTGCCCGGCCTCGGTCAGGCGCAGCGGCCGCGAGCCTTTTTCGATCAGTACCACCCCCAGCGTCTCTTCGAGCTGCTGCATCTGCCGGCTCAGCGGCGGCTGGGCGATATGCAGCCGCTCAGCCGCCCGCGTAAAGTTCCTTTCTTCCGCTACCGCAACGAAGTAGCGCAGGTGCCGCAATTCCATACCATACCCTCCAGGTATTGAGTTGATACCAAAACGGTGTTGGACGCCCATCACCGACGGGAATATCGTGTCATCACCTCGGCGCATTATACGCAACGAATATGATCCGACATATAGAAACCTTCTCCCCGCAGCAAATCATGTGCCCGACATTTCCCGCCGGCGCGGCCTCCCTGCCCGCCCCGCAAATGCAGCGCGAACACCTGCCACACCACAATCTCATGCCGTTCCAACCACGCACCTTCAATCCACAAGGAGACCTGAAATGAACCACGCCGACATCGAAACCCTGGTCAAGAACTGGGTAGTCGACGCCGCCGACCGCCCCGCCAACCCGCGCGTGCAGGAAGTCGTGCTACGCCTGCTGGGCGACCTGTGCAAGGCCATCGAAGACC
>NZ_JBKFGF010000008.1:0-9440 GCF_051233485.1 Massilia sp. LXY-6 | reverse complement strand
GGCGTCGGAAAAACTCGTTTGCTTCATCGGTGATGCTGGAAAGATGGGATGCATCATTGTGCCAGTTGCGCCGGCGGCCGGGGGAGCTCGGCGATTAAATCAGCGCTTCCCTAGGCGCGCCACCGTCTCCTTTGACGTCACGCTGCCTGTCAGACGACTCGCCACTTGGTCGAGCAGGAGATCGCCCATGCAATGGCCCAGCGTATCGTTAATCACCTTAAAATTGTCCAGGTCGACTACCATAACTGCACCCATTCGTCCGCTTTTGGCATGCAGCGACAGGGCATGTGCGAGCCGGTCCATCAATAGCTGGCGGTTAGGCAGCTGGGTTAATGGATCGTAGAACGCCAGCCGGCCAATCTCCTCCTGCGCCAGTTTCATGTCGTGGATATCCATGGTAGTACCGTACCACTTGGTGATAGTGCCATTGTCGTCCCTGATTGGCATGCCTTTCGCTAGGTGCCAGCGATAGGTTTGGTCGGCGCGCAGCAAGCGGTATTCGCACGAGAAGATATCGCCGCTGCGGACCGATTCCATCCAATGCGACAGTGTCGGGCCGACGTCGTCGGGATGCAGCAGGCCGATCCACTCGTCGGCAAGCCTGTCAATGTTCTGCAGACCGGCATAGTCGATGATGGCGCGGTTGCCATAATCGATCTGGCCGTCTGGCTCGGCCGACCATACGATGTATGGCATGGCGTCGGCGAGATGGCGAAAACTCTGCTCGCTCGCGATTAATGCATATTCACTCTCCTTATTGTTGCTGATGTCCCTCAGGATGCCCTGGACTTGCGTCACCTGGCCGTCCGCACCCAGCAATGTCTGGGTGCTTGAACGTACCCAGACCCGGCGGCAACTCATCGTCCTTATCTCCAGCTCCTCATCCCATCCCTGTCCCGATTGCAGGCAAGCCTCGAACGCATCCATCATCTTCCTGCGGTAACTCGGCACGACAAAACTCAGGCTTTGCTCCCAACTGAGAACGGTGCCATGTGGCATCTCATGCAAATCGCACATGGCATCGGACCAGTAAAAACGTCGTTCTGGCAAGCTCATTTCCCAAGTCCCGATGAGAAAGGACTTGTTAGCGATCTGCAAAAACGCATTCTTCTTTTGTACTTGATTGGCACGCGCCACCTCGGCGGCCTTGCGCTCCCGCCGCAGTAGCAGTTGGGCGACAACTTGCAGGGCAAGTGTTTCCAGCGTTTCAACTTGAAGCGAGTTCAGCAATCGTGGTACGCGATCCATGACCGCGAGCGTGCCAAGCACTACTCCCTCGGGCGCGACCAGCGGCATGCCAGCGTAAAAGCGGATTCCTGGTTCACCCACCGACAGCGGATTGCTGGCGAACAGCGGCGTCGACCACGCGTCTTCAACGACGAACAGTTCTGCTGCATTGATCGCATGAGCACAAAACGCGATATCACGTCCGGTTTCCCGTACCTCGAGCCCCACCGATGACTTGAACCATTGCCGGGTCGCGTCGACGAAAGTAATCGTGGCCATCGGCGTTTCGCAGATGCGTGCGGCTAACCTAGTTAAGCGATCGAAGCATTCCTCGTCTGCACTATCGAGAATGTCGTACGATATGAGTGTACTCAGGCGTAGCTGCTCTGATTGATTATTACTGTACATGTTGAAAAGAAAGGAGCCAATGGCGCTAGGAAGCAAGCGCATTGTTTTGCCAGGCCCGTCATCGAAAGGTTTGTGGCGATAGCGAAAACGCAACGGGCTAATCGAAAGCCCGGGCGAGGGAAGAGTGCAATTCTAGCGGATAAAACCCAGTCAACGGCGAAATGTTGCCGCGCAGCAACGATGAGTTCCCCGTTGATGAGCATCCGACAAGCAAACGTGGAAGTCGCACTACGACAGCTTGTGACACAGGTACCAGCCTACGCACAGAATCATGATGTCCTGCTCGAAGTGTCGGCCCTTGAACGAGTCGAACTTACTCGCATGCTTGCGCATACGGTGCAAAGGCTGCCATTCTAGCCAGACAACGCCTACGTTAGAAATTGTGTCTCAGGCCTTCTACTTACCCAAGTCGACCCTTATACCTGCCGGCGAATCCCAGTAGGCGACGGTGGCCCAGTCGGCCAGAGCGATCACGGTATCGTTGCCCGCGCCGCCGATCGCGATTCCGCTCCTGACGGCAATGGTATCGTCGCCGGCATCGCCGTAAAGAACGGTTCGCCCGGGATGTCTAGCTTGTCCTGGTCAATCAGGTCGTTGCCGGGCGTGCCGTGGTAATCCATGCATGTGAATAATTGTTCAGTTGCAAGAATTATAAAGGCGTTCAGATAACAAAGAATATTCTGAAATTTCCTTTTTGCATCAAATGCCGACGAGCATCCTCCGAGCAGGATGCCTGGCGGTCCGTCAGTCCGTCACGCCACATCCCTGTCGCCCAGGCTGCTCCTCAGCCAGTCGCGCCCGCGCGCATCCAGCGCCTTGTCGACGACCTCGGCGGGCAGGCTGTACACGGTCGCCCAGGTGGCGCGGCCGTCCGCCGCATTCGACGGAAAACTCGTGGTCTCGATCGGCCAATGGTACTTGCGCTTCAGGGAGCGGACGATCGCGGCCAGGGTCACGCGCCCACGCAGGGGCTCGGCACCGGCCTGGTCGGCATTCGACAACAGGATCGCGAGGACCAGGCCGCGCGCCGTGCGCGGGCCGGGGAAGGTGGGGGTTTTCTTGGGCATTTATCAGGAATCGCGAGGCGTGCTCAAGGCCAGGATGCTGTCGAATGCCGCGCACGCTCCCGCGCTGGCCTCGGCAATCTCCTGCGGACTGCGCACGTGCTCGCGCAAGGCCAGCATGAAGACGCGCCAGCGCGGGCCGGGACCGCTGTCGCTTCCCTTCAGGTAGCGCAGCGGATGCGGGGCCAGCCGTTCGTGCAGGCGCTGGTAGAGGACGGCGCCGCCCAGTTGCGAGCCTTCGATCACGTAGCACACGCCCCAGCGCCAGGCAGGGCTGGCGGCGGACGGCCATCCGGCATCGGCGGATGGCGCCGGCACCGGTGCGGCCGGCATACCCTGCTCGGCCAGGTCCTGGTCGATCAGCGCCAGCCTGCCGGCCTGTTCGAAGCGCGGGCCGTCGGCGAACCCGGCGAGCCAGCCCTGCAGCGGCGCCAGCCAGGCGCGCAGCATTGCCAGGTGGGCGGCGTAATCGGCCAGCGACGCATCGGCGGCGCCGATCGGCAGGCCGCTGTCGAGCTCTTCGTGGCGGCTGGCCGTGGCACTGCGCAGCGCAGCCAAAGGATCGGGTCCAAACCCGGCCTCACGCGCGGCTTCGGTATTGCGATTCATAAAGGGATTCAACTCAATCGGTAATGGGTTCGGGATACTCGACGCCGAGGATTTCCAGCTCGTCGGTACCCTGCGGCGTCTGCAGGGTGACGACGTCGCCCTCGCGCGCCTTGGTCAGGGCGCGCGCCACCGGCGAAACCCAGCTGATCCTGCCCTTCAGCGGATCGAGCTCGTCGATGCCGACAATGGTGACGGTGTGCTCTTCGCCCGCCTTGTTCAGGTAGCTGACGGTGGCGCCGAAGAAGACCTGGTCGTTGCCATGGTGGACCGAGGGGTCGACCACGAAGGCCGAGTCCAGGCGCTTGGTGAGGAAGCGGATGCGGCGGTCGATCTCGCGCAGGCGCCGCTTGCCGTAGATGTAGTCGCCGTTTTCCGAGCGGTCGCCGTTCGAGGCCGCCCAGTGCACCACGCGCACGACTTCCGGACGGTCGACGTCGATCAGCTGCAGCAGCTCGTCCTTGATGGCCTTGTGCCCGGCCGGGGTGATGTAGTTCTTGGAGCCGGCCGGGATCGCCTGCGCCAGCGCAAGGGCTTCATCGTCGTCGTCGTTATCGGACTCTTTTACAAATGCCTTATTCATAAGTCTTATTGTAGCCCCAAGCGCACAAACGTGATGCAAATGCGTCACGGCTGCGACGGCAGGCGCCGCCATTTCCCGTATCATTCGGACATGACACGAGCCATGACGAATGCGCGCACCCGGCTGTTCGCGCCCTTGGTGTACCTGGCCGCCATGCTCCTGCTGCTCGAGGAGTGGTGCTGGGACGTGGGGGCGCGCCTGGGCGCGGGCCTGGCGCGCTGGCCGCTGCTGGCGGCGCTGGAGACCCGCGTGCGCCGGCTGCCGCCCTATGGCGCGCTGTGCGTGTTCGTGCTGCCCGGGCTGCTGCTGGTGCCGGTCAAGGTGCTGGCCGTGGTGGCGATCGCGCACGGCCATGCCGTGTCCGGGATCGCCACCATCGTGATCGCCAAGCTGGGCAGCGCGGCGGTGGTCGCCCGGCTGTACGCGCTGACCCTGCCGACCCTGCTGGCGGTGGGCTGGTTCGCGCGCTGCCACGGCTGGTTCATGCGGCTGAAGAACCACTGGGTCGGGCGGCTGCGCGCCAGCCGCGTCTTTTTGCAGGCCGGACAATTGCTGCGGCACAGCCGGCGCGCGCTGCGCCAGTGGCGTTTCCGATTCGCGCGACGGGTACGCGGCAGGCGTGCCGGGGTGCCGTTCGGCAGCCGCCACGCCAGCCGCATGTCGAGGGTGCTGCGCCGTTTCATCGTCCAATGGCGCGCGCGGCGCCGCTGACGGACCAACAACATGAAGAATGCGATGACTCCCTCTCCCGTCCCGGCCCTGGCCCCGGCCATGCAGGCCGCCGCCACCGAGATCTACCTGATCGACGCCGACACCCTGCTGCTGGTCGACGCCAACCAGGCGGCGCGCCAGAACCTCGGCTACGACCTGGCCAAGCTCAACACCATGAGCCCGCTCGATCTCGCCCCGGACCTGGACCTGGCCGAGCTGCGCGGGCTCCTGGCCTCGCTGGGCCAGGACGTCGGCGCCCAGGTCGGCCTGCGCACCCATTTCCTGCGTGCGGACGGCAGCCGCTATCCGATCAAGCTGTGTTTTCTCCGCATCGTGCGCGACGGCCACTCGCTGTTCCTGGCGATCGGCGACGACCAGTCGCTCGCGCACGCCGCCACCGCCGCGCTGCAGCAGTACCAGGCACGCTTCAACGCCGTGGTCAACCATACGCCGGGCCTGGTCTACCAGTTCGTGCTGCATCCGGACGGCCGCACGGCCTTCACTTACCTCAGCGAAGGCTGCACCGCCCTGCTCGGGCTGCCGGTGAGCGAGCTGCAGCAGGATCCCGGGCGCTTCGTGCAGCTGATCCTCCCGGAAGACCGGAAAAGCTACCACGATGCGATGCTGGCCTCGAAGGCGGGCGTCAGCGCCTGGAACTGGGAAGGCCGGATCCGCATCGAGGACACCTGGAACGACGTCAAGTGGATCAACCTGCGCGCCACTCCCTTGCCGCTGGACAGCGGCGGGATGCAGTGGGACGGCATGATGACCAACATCACGGCCAGCAAGCTGGAGCAGGAAGAGATCCGCCGTTCGCGCGCGCGCCTGGCCGAGCTGACCGCGCACATCGAGCAGGTCAAAGAGCAGGAGCGGACCCGCATCGCGCGCGAGATCCACGACGACCTCGGCGGCAACCTCACGGCGATCAAGATGGCGCTGGCGATGCTGGCGGCGCGCCTGCCGGCCGAGGCCACGCTGCAGGAAAAGGCGGATTACCTGGACAAGCTGGTCGACCGCAGCATCGAGGCGGTACACCGGATCTCGCTCGACCTGCGGCCGTCGACGCTGGACCTGGGCATCGTCGCCGCGCTGGAATGGCAGGCGCGCGAATTCGAGAAGCAGATGGGCATCGCCTGCATCGTGCGCACCGACGGCGGCGCCGACGGTAGCGACATCGAAGGCGAACTCGACCCGGACCATGCCAGCGCCCTGTTCCGCATCTTCCAGGAAGCGCTCACCAACATCGCCAAGCACGCCGGCGCGACCCGGGTCACGGTCACGCTGCGCCGCCAGCGCCAGCACCTGACGCTCACCATCTGCGATAATGGCCGCGGCATCACCCAGGCCGACCGCCTCAAGCCGCATTCCTTCGGGCTGCGCGGCATGAGCGAGCGCGCCCGTGCGCTGGGCGGCACCCTGAGCTTGTCGGCGGTGCCCGGCGGTGGCACGATGGTGGTCGTCAAGATCAGGCTGACCGCATCGGCAGCAAAAGCCGCAGCGTCCCAGCAACCCGAAGCCCCCCGAGCATGACAGAAAAAATCAGTATTCGCGTTTTTATCGCCGACGACCACGCCATCGTGCGTGCAGGCCTGAAACAGATTCTCGCCGAGGAGCGCGACATTGCCGTCGTCGGTGAAGCCGAGACCGGCCTCGACGCCGTCAAGCTGTTCCGCAAGTCGCGCTGCAACGTGCTCCTGCTCGACATCTCCCTGCCCGACCGCAACGGCATCGAAGTGCTCAAGCAGATCAAGGACGACAAGCCGGAACTGGCCGTCCTGATGCTGTCGATGCACCGGGAGGACCAGTACGCGATCCGCTCGCTGAAGGCCGGCGCCTCCGGCTACCTGACCAAGCAGAGCGCACCGCGCGAGCTGGTGAATGCGATCCGCCAGGTGGCGGGCGGCCAGCGCTATGTGAGCGCGCAGCTGGCCCAGGTGCTGGCGGCCCAGCTCGGCGAAGACCACGACAAGCCGGTCCACGACACCTTGTCGGACCGCGAATACCAGACCCTGACCATGATCGCATCCGGCAAGACGGTCAGCGAAATCGCCAGGGAACTGTCGCTGTCGGTGAAGACGGTCAGCGAGTACCGTTCGCGCCTGCTGTCGAAAATGAAGCTCAAGACCAGCGCGGAACTCACCCACTACGCCATTCGCAACCAGCTGATCGATTGAGAGGGAAGTAAGCGGTATTCCGCCGTTTTTTCGATCGATCGAAAATAAAAAACAGGGCTAGGATGGCGGAATAAATATTCCAAATAGCAACGCCCACCATGTCCAGCCCCAGCCAGAACCCGGCCGAGATCGCCCGGGAGGCGTTTCGCCGTCTCGCGACCCGGCGCATCGCCCCCACGCCCGACGCCTACCGGGATATCTATAACGAGATCGCCGGCGTGCTCGCGCCCGTCGTGCCTGCGTCTGCTCCCGCGCCTGCCCCGGCGGCGGGCGGCGCCGATCCGGGCGCGGAAAGCGTGCTGTCCGGCTTCGCCCACCGCCTGGCCGACACGCCGGGCGAACTGGCCGAGATCGGCACGCGCCTGAACCGCGCAGTCAAGCAGCGCGACTGGGACGGCTATGCACGCATGCTGTCGCAACTGGCCGAGAAGCATCTGCGCCGCCATACCCATCCGGTGCTCGCGCTGGGCCTCGAGGACGCCGAGGCCAAGCAGCTGCGCGACCTGCTCAGCCGCACCCTCACCTTTGCGGTCGCGGCCCTGCTGCCGACCGGTTCGACGCTGGCCGGCGCGGCCGAATCGCTGGGCACCGCGGTCAAGACCGCGCACGGCGAAGCCGCCCTGCACGAGATCGGCGCGCGCCTGAAGGAACTGTGCTACCAGATCGAACTGAAGAGCGGCGACAGCGCCGAGCAGCAGGAGCTGCTGCTGCGCCTGTTCAAACTGCTGCTGGAGAACGTCAGCGAGCTGCTCGACGACGACAGCTGGATGCGCGGCCAGATCGCCGCCGTGCAGGACTTGATTGCCGGCCCGCTCGACCACCGCGCGCTGGAAGACGCGACCCGCAGCCTGAAGGACGTCATCTACAAGCAGGGCCAGCTCAGGCACGGCATCGCCGACGTCAAGCTGACCATGAAGCAGATGATGATGACCTTCATCGACCGGCTCGGCTCGGTGGCTGCCTCGACCGGCGACTACCAGGAAAAGATCGGCGGCTTCTCGGAGCGCATCCGCGGCGCCGCCAACATCGAGGAACTGAACCTGGTGCTGGAAGAAGTGCTGCGCGAGACCCGCGCGGTGCAGGCCGAGGCGCTCGCCTCGCGCGACCGCATGCTGGCTGCGCACCGGGAAATGCAGGAAGCGGAAGCGCGCATCAGGGACCTGGAAGCGAAGCTGCAGCACGTGAGCGAGCTGGTGCGCGAAGACCAGCTGACCGGCAGCCTGAACCGGCGCGGCCTGGACGACGTGTTCGAGCGCGAGAGCGCGCGCGCCGACCGCCGCGGCACGCCGCTGTGCGTGGCCCTGCTCGACCTCGACAATTTCAAGAAGCTCAACGACACCTACGGCCACCTGGCTGGCGACCGCGCGCTGCGCCACCTGGTCAAGGTGGTCAAGGACACGCTGCGCTCGATGGACGTGATCGCCCGCTTCGGCGGCGAGGAATTCCTGATCCTGCTGCCCGAGACGGATGTCGAGGCCGCCAGCGCGGCGATGGTGCGGGTGCAGCGCGAGCTGACCAGGCACTTCTTCCTGCACGATAACGAGAAGATGCTGATCACCTTCTCCTGCGGCGTGGCGCTGCGCCGCCAGAACGAGGACCAGGTTTCCTTGATGACGCGTGCCGACCAGGCCATGTACAGGGCCAAGAGCAGCGGCAAGAACCGGGTGGTGGTCGCCGAGTGATCCGGCAGACTCAGTAGGACGACGACAGCGAGGCCAGCTGCTGGGCCAGGTAGTTGCTGGTGGATTTCATCTTGGCCATCGACGTGTCGAGGGCGTTGAACTGGGTGCGGTAGCGCGCTTCGGTCTGCGCCAGGCGGTCCTGGATCGTGTTTTCCTGGTCGCCCAGGCGCTTCAGGGTATCGTTGATGCCGTCGGTACGGGTCTGGATCACGCCTTTCGAACCCAGCATGCTCGTGGTCAGCGTGTTCAGGCGCGTGCCGATGCCGCTGGCCGACGAAAACAGATTGCCAAGGTTGTCGAAGTTGCTGTCGATCGCCTTTTGCAGCTTGTCGGGCTTCTCCAGCATCAGCGTGCCGTCGCGCTGGAATGAAATGCCGATGTCCGACAGGCCTTTCAGGTCGCCTGCATCCGATACCGCCTTGCCCAGTTCCGAACGGATCTGGGTGAGAATGCCGCGCGCCGACGAATCGCCGTTGAGCACGGCGCCGGTCTTGGTGGTGGCGTTGTACGAGGTCAGGTTGCCGACGGTGCTCGCGAGCTTGTTGTAGGCGTCGATCAGGCCCTGGACATTCTTCTTGATCGTGTCCGCATCCTTGGCGATGGTCACCTTTACCGGGTTGCCGGCATTGGTCTCGGCCAGGTTCAGGGTCACGCCCTTGATGGCGTCGGTCACCGTGTTGGACGGCTTTTTCACATTGATGCCGTCGATGCTGAACTCGGCGTCGGCGGCGCTTTGCAGCGGGGTCATCGAACCGGTACTGGTGTCGAACGGGGACAAGTCGCCGCCGGCGCTGATCTTGACGGTGTTGGCCGCGCCGGTATCCTTGGCCGTGACCACCAGGCGGTCCTTGGTGCCGTCGTTGATGACGGTGGCGGTGACGCCGGCGTCGGCGCCGTTGATCGCACCGGCCAGGCCCGACAGCGAGAAATCGCTCATGGGAATACTGACCGGAGTGCCGTTGCCGACGGTAATCGTCATCGAACT
>NZ_JBKFGF010000079.1:0-12844 GCF_051233485.1 Massilia sp. LXY-6 | reverse complement strand
GCGCGCGCCAGCGCCGCGCGGCTGCTGGCATTGTCGTCGGCCACCAGCACGCGCTCGATGCCTGCCGGTCCCGGCGGCGCCGGCGGCGTGCCGGAGTCCCGCCCGAAGCGGGCCGAGAAGCGGAAGCACGCGCCTTCGCCGGGCGTGCTCTCGACGCGCAGGTCGCCGCCCATCAGCGCCACCAGGCTCCGGCTGATCGCCAGGCCCAGGCCGGTGCCGCCATACTTGCGGCTGGTCGAGCTGTCGGCCTGCGAGAAGGCTTCGAACATGCGCTGCTGCTGCTCGAGGGCGATGCCGATGCCGGTGTCGCGCACCGCGAAGGCGAGTTCGATGCAGCGGTCTTCGGTGGCGCCCGCCTCGATCGACAGCACCACCTCGCCGCGCTCGGTAAACTTGATCGCGTTGCCCACCAGGTTCAGCAGCACCTGCTGCAGGCGCATCGGGTCGCCCACCAGTCGTGCGGGGACGGCGGGAGCCACCGCGAACACCGGCTCGATGCCCTTGTGCCAGGCGCCGGCCGCGCCCAGCACGGCGACGCTGGCCAGCACCTCGTCGATGCCGAAGGCGGTGCGTTCCAGTACCAGCTGGCCGGCCTCGACCTTCGAGTAGTCGAGCACGTCGTTCAGCATCGACAGCAGCGACCTTGCCGCCATCTGCATGCGCGTCACGTAGGCGCGTTCGCGCCGCTCCAGCTTCGCTTCCTCGAGCAGGCGCGCCAGCCCGATGATGGCGTTCATCGGGGTGCGGATCTCGTGGCTCATGTTGGCCAGGAACTCGCCCTTGGCGCTGCTGGCCGCCTCGGCCGCGCGCAGCGCTTCCTCGAGGCGCGACTGGGTGCGTTTCAGCTCGGTGATGTCGGAATGCAGCATGTAGAAGCCGCGCACGCAGCCGGCCTCGTCGAAGTCGGGGATGTAGCTGCCCCAGGCATGGATGACTTGGTCGCTGCCCTTGCGCTGCAGCTGGCGCTCGAAGAACTGCGGCTCGCCGGCCAGCACGCCGTCGAGATAGGGCTTTACCTGTGCCATCTGGATGTCATCCAGCAGTTCCCGGACGCTGTGGCCGATCACCGCGCCGGCCGGGCGGCCGAGCCATTCCAGGTAGGGACGGTTCGCAAACTGGCAGTGCAGCCCGGCGTCCCAGTAGCCGACCAGGGCCGGCAGGTGGTCGGTCACGGTGCGGATCATGCGCTCGCTCTGCTCGAGGCGCTGGCTGGCGGCGCGCAGGGCGGCGTCGGTCCGGACCCGCGCCGTGATGTCGCGGATGGTGCCGTGCAGGATACCCTTGCCGCCGATGTCGAGGCTGTTGAGCAGCACGTCGGCGTGGAAGAGCGTGCCGTCGCGGCGCATGTGGGTCCATTCGAACTGGCAGCTGCCCGTATCGAGTGCTCGGCGCAGGTATTCGTGCTCCAGTTCGTCGGAGCGGCGGCCGCCGGGCTGGAATTCGGGCGAGACGCTGGTCGGCCCCAGCTGCAGCAGCTCGTCGAGGCCGGCGCAGCCGAACAGCGCGACCGCGGCCTGGTTGGCGCTGATGAAGCCGGCGCCGATCGCGATCAGCACGTGGGCATCGGCCGCGCCTTCGAACAGGGTGCGGAACAGGGCTTCGTTGTCGCGGTTGCGCTCTTCCTGGCGCTTGCGCTCGGTGATGTCGAGCACCACGGCGTTGATGCCGACCAGTTCGCGCTCCGGTCCGTACACCGGGTAATAGCTGCAGATCCAGTGGCGCATCACGCCCGGCGCGGCCGGCGAATCGCCGCTGTCCTCGACCTCGACCAGCGGGCGCCCGCTCTTCAGGACGCGGCGGTAGGGCTCCTCGATCGCGATGCCGCGCTCGCCCAGCAGCTCGGGCAGGGTGCGGCCAATGTGGCTGGCGGCCGGGATCGCGTTCACCGCCGCCAGGTAGTCGTTGATCATGATGACGCGCAGCCCGCGGTCGAGGAAGGCCAGGCCGACCGGGGCGCTGGCGTACACGGTGGCGAGCAGGGCGCTCGAGCGCTGCAGCTCGTTGGTGCGCGCAGCCACCAGCGCTTCCAGGCGGTGGCGGTACTGCAGCAGGTCGCCCTCGACCTTGCGCAGCGCGCGCGCGACCGCCGCCGCTTCCTTGGTGCGGAGTTCCGGGATCGATAGCGGCTGGCCGCGCCCGAGGTCGGCCGCCGGCTCGGTCAGGGCCCGCACGTCGCGCGCGATCGAGCCGCCGATGGCCCAGGCCAGCAGCACGCTGATGCCGAGCAGGGAGCCGATCCCGGCCAGGGTGGTGGCCGGTGAGCGGCCCAGCAGGTCGCGCGCCGCGTGGCGCGGGAAGGCGATCGCCACGGTCCAGCCGTGCATCGGGGTGCTGGCATAGGCGGCGTTGACGGTCTCGAAGCCGGGCCGCGCCAGGGTCGTGATGCCGCTCGGGCTGCGCGCCAGCGCCGCGCGCAGTTCGGGCGGCACCGGCGCTCCGGTGCCCTCGACGGGTTCGCCGTTGCGCGCCACCAGGCGGCCATGGTTGTCGTAGACCTGGGCATCCCAGTGCTCGGGCAGCTGCTGGCCGGCGAGCAGTCCGGCGACCCGGCGCGGGCGCTGTTCGACCGACAGCGCATACGCCACCTTGCCCTCGCGCCAGACCGGCACCGCGATCGAGATCACCCAGGGCTGGGCCGCATCCCCGCGGTGCAGGCCCGAGGTGACCGCACTGCCGCTCTCGAACACGCGCCGCACGTCGGCTTCGTTGCCGCCCGAGCTCAGGGCAGTGCCCCAGGCATGCCGGGTATCGACCAGGTCGCGCCCGTCCGCGCCGCTGAGGACGAAGGCGTAGACCGGGAATTCCGGGCGCAGCAGGCGGCGCGCGGCGGCATGGAAGGCGGCGAGGTCCCCGGCCGCCAGGCTGGGCTGGCTGGCGAGGGCGCGCGCGGCGGTTTCGCCGTTATCGAGGTCGCGGTCGATGGCCGCCGCCAGGGCGCGCGCGATCATCTGCGCGTCCTGCGCCACGTGCTGGGCTTCGCGGCGGCCGGCGTCGCGCGCGAACGCGAAATAGCCGAGCAGGATCGGCAGCGCGCAGGCGAACACCAGGGTGACTAGCCGCGCGCGGATCGAGGGAAGGAATCGTCGTTGAAACAACAGCACTGCAAGCTCCGGCTACCGCGGAGCCCACGCGCCGCCACAGTGCATGTTACTTGAGGCGGCGCGCCAATGCCATGCTCGCGGGCCTGGCCAGCCGCGGGCGGCGCTCAGGCATACTTTGCCAGCTCCAGCTTGGCGATCGCGTTGCGGTGCACCTCGTCCGGTCCGTCGGCCAGGCGCAGGGTGCGGTTGCCGGCCCACTGGTAGGCCAGCGGGAAGTCGTCCGACACGCCGGCCGCGCCGTGGGCCTGGACCGCCCAGTCCAGCACCTGCTGGGCCACGCTCGGCGCCAGCACCTTGATCATCGCGATTTCGGACTGGGCCCGCTTATTGCCGACCGTATCCATCAGCCAGGCCGTCTTGAGGGTCAGCAGGCGCGCGGTGTCGATGCGGATGCGGCTTTCGGCGATGCGTTCGCGCCACACGCCCTGTTCCGAGATCTTGCGGCCGAAGGCGACCCGGCTGTCGAGCCGCCGGCACATCAGTTCGAGCGCCCGCTCAGCCACGCCGATCGCCCGCATGCAGTGGTGGATGCGGCCCGGGCCCAGGCGGCCCTGGGCGATCTCGAAGCCGCGGCCTTCGCCCAGCAGGATGTTCGAGGCCGGCACGCGCACGTCCTCGAACAGGATTTCGCAGTGGCCGTGCGGCGCGTCGTCGTAGCCGAACACGGGCAAGGGGCGCTTGATGGTGACGCCCGGCGTGTCGCGCGCCACCAGGATCATCGACTGCTGCTGGTGGCGGGCCGCATCAGGATCGGTCTTGCCCATCACGATGAACAGTTGGCAGCGCGGATCGCCGGCGCCCGAGATCCACCATTTGTGACCGTTGATGACGTAGCTGTCCCCTTCACGTTCGATGCGGGTGGCGACGTTGGTGGCGTCCGACGAGGCGACGTCCGGCTCCGTCATCGCGAAGGCCGAGCGGATCTCGCCATTCAATAGCGGCTCGAGCCAGGCGCGCTTGTGTTCTTCGGTGCCGTAGCGTTCGAGGGTCTCCATGTTGCCGGTGTCGGGCGCCGAGCAGTTGAACACCTCGGGCGCCCAGGCCACCCGGCCCATGATCTCGCACAGCGGGGCGTAGTCGAGGTTCGACAGGCCTTCGGGCGCGCGTTCGGAGCGCGGCAGGAACAGGTTCCACAGGCCCTGCCGGCGCGCGAGCGGCTTGAGGCGTTCGACCAGCGCGGTCGGGACCCAGCGGTCGCCCTGTGCGCCGTTGCGGTCGACTTCTTCCTTGAAGGCCTTTTCGTTCGGGTAGATATGCTCGTCCATGAAGGCGAGCAGGCGGGTTTGCAGGTCGCGGCAAGTGTCGGAGTAGGCGAAATCCATGGGTCTTCCTTCAGTCAGGACGATGCGCGTTCGGCAAACTGCCAGGCCATCTCGGCCATCGGGCGCGCGGCCTTGCCGTTTTCCAGGGCCTGAGCGCTTGCCGCCGTACCGTCGACATAGCGCTTCATGATGCCCTGCATGATGCCGGCCAGGCGGAACAGGTTATAGGCCAGGTAAAAGTCGAAGTCCTCGCGGCGGATCGTGCGGCCGGTGCGGCGGCTGTACGCGGCGATGTACTCGTCCTGGCTGGGGATGCCCAGCGCCGGCAGGTCGAGGCCGGCGATGCCACGGAATTTGCCCGGCGGGATATGCCAGCTCAGGCAGTGGTAGGAGAAATCGGCGGCCGGGTGGCCGAGCGTCGACAGTTCCCAGTCCAGCACCGCCAGGATGCGCGGCTCGGTCGGATGGAAGATCATGTTGTCGAGGCGGTAGTCGCCGTGCACGATGGCGGTGTCGTCGCCCGGCGGGATGTGGCGGGGCAGCCAGTCGATCAGGCGGTCCATCGCCTCGATCGTCTCGGTTTGCGAGGCTTGGTATTGTCTGGTCCAGCGCTCGATCTGGCGCGCGAAATAATTGCCGGGCTTGCCATAGTCGGCGAGGCCGATGGCCGCGTAGTCGACCGTGTGCAGCTGGGCGATGACGCGATTGAGCTCGTCGTAGATGGCGGCGCGCTCCTCGCGGGTCATGCCGGGCAGCGACTGGTCCCACAGCACGCGGCCCTCGACATATTCCATCACGAAGAAGGCGCGCCCGATGACCGATTCGTCCAGGCACAGCGCGTACTGGCGCGCCACCGGGAAGCCGGCTTGATGCAGGGCGTCCATCACGCGGAACTCGCGCTCGATCGCGTGGGCCGAGGGCAGCAGCTTGGCGGCCGGGCCGGGTTTGGCGCGCAATACATACTGCTTGCCGCCGGCGGACAGCTTGAAGGTCGGATTCGACTGGCCGCCCTTGAACTGTTCGACGGCGGGCGCACCGCCCGGATAATCCTCGACATGCTGTTGCAGCCAGGCGCCCAGGGCGCCGGCATCGAAGCGCTGGCGCTCGGACACGGGCTTGGTGCCGATCATCTCCTCAAACATTGCGTCTCCCATCTCAAGGTCGGCCCCGCGCAGGCGGGGGCCTGGTTTTTATCGGACAATCATAGCTCAACCGCGAACGAACGTGCTTTTTTCAGCGCGATTTGCGGTACTGCTCGAACAGCTGCTCCATCGTGGTCCGGCGTGCCGCCGGCTGCAGCGCATCCAGCGGGCTGTGGTTCACGCCACGCACCACCCAGTCGAGCGCATCCGTGCCGACGTCGAGGGCGTTGATGCATCCCGGCGCCTGCGCCAGCCCGCCCAGGAACAGGCGCTGGCCGGTGAGGGCGAGCGACAGGATCGCGCAATTGACGCCGCCGTGCAGCACCAGCAGGACCGTGTCCCAGGATGGATCGGCGCGTAGCCGTTCAATCGCCGGATGGACGCGGTCCATCAGTTCGCCGACCGATTCGCCGCCCAGGAAGCGCTGTTCGGGCGGCACCAGGCCCTCGAAGACGCCGGTAAAGGCGCGTTTCAGCTCGGCGGTCGGGATCGTCGACAGGCGGCCGCCGCGGATTTCTTCCAGCTCCGGCCACGCCTCGGGCGCGAGCGCCTGCCTGGTGGCAGCCAGCACGCGCGCGGCGGTCTCCACGGTGCGCGGCAGCCCGGAGACGATCACCCGGTCGAAGCGCACGCCGGCAGCGGCAAACGCGCGGCCGGCCGCATCGGCCTGGGCCCGGCCGTCCTCGTTGAGCGGGACGGTTTCCGGCAGAAAGGGTTTGCCGGCGCCGTCGAAATACGTGACGCTGCCGTGGCGCATCAAGAAAATCCTGCGGCGACTGCTTGTCATATCGTCTCCATTTGCGTTATCCCAAACCGGGGTCAGACTCCGAAATTTGGCAATTTCTTATGGCTAGTTGCCAAAAACCGGAGTCTGACCCCGGTTTGGTGTTGATCATCTTACATGGAGAACGCGCTTGACGTTACGTATGGGCGACAGAATGTAATTCCGCAGGTTAATTTTTTCTGTTTCTGTCTTACAATTGCAGGACTAGTCCTACAAATTGTAAAAGGGTGACATGGCGAGGCCTGAAAAAGTCCGGCTGGGCGAGATCCTGGTGCATCAGAAGCTGCTGTCGGAAGAGCAGCTGAATGCCGCACTGGGCGACCAGAAGCGCACCGGGCGCAAGCTGGGCCGGGTGTTCGTCGAGAACGGCTATGTCACCGAGGAGCAGATCTCGGGCGCGCTGGCGCGCCAGCTGGGCATCCCCTACATCAACCTGAAGTTCTACAACATCAACCAGGACGTGGTCCGGCTGCTGCCGGAGACGCAGGCCCGGCGTTTCCGTGCGCTGGTGCTGGAAGACCGCAGCGAGACCATGCTGGTCGGTGTGTCCGACCCGACCGACCTGTTCGCCTACGACGAGATCGCGCGCCTCCTCAAGAAGGGTGTCGAGCTGGCGGTGGTTAACGAGACCGAGGTGCTGCAGGCGATCGACCGCATCTACCGCCGCACCGGCGAGATCACCGGCCTGGCGCGCGAGCTGGAGCAGGACCTGGGCGATACCACCTCAGTCGACTTCGGCGCGTTGGCGTCGAATTCCGGCCTGGAAGAAGCGCCGGTCGTCAAGCTGCTGCAGTCGGTGTTTGACGATGCCGCCCAGGTGCGCGCCTCGGACATCCACATCGAGCCGCAGGACGGCCGCCTGCAGATCCGCTTCCGCATCGACGGCGTGCTGCACCTGCAGACCGAGGCCGACATCAAGATCGCGACCCCGCTGGCGCTGCGCCTGAAGCTGATGGCCGACCTCGACATCTCCGAAAAGCGCCTGCCGCAGGACGGCCGCTTCGCGGTCAAGGTGCGCAACCAGCGGATCGACGTCCGTATCTCGTCCATGCCGACCCAGTACGGCGAATCGGTCGTGATGCGTCTGCTGAACCAGGTCGGGATGAACCTGCGCCTTGATGCGATCGGCATGCATCCGCGCCTGGTGGAGCGTTTCCGCGCCATCGTCCAGCGTCCGAATGGCCTGGTGCTGGTGACCGGGCCGACCGGTTCCGGCAAGACCACGACCCTGTACAGCGCGCTGGCCGAACTCAACTCGGTGGAAAAAAAGCTGATCACGGTCGAGGACCCGGTCGAATACCGCCTGCCGGGCATCAACCAGGTGCAGGTGAACGACAAGATCGAGCTGAATTTCGCGCGCGTGCTGCGCTCGGCCCTGCGCCAGGACCCGGACATCGTGCTGGTCGGCGAGATGCGCGACCAGGAAACCGCCCAGATCGGCCTGCGCGCCGCGATGACCGGCCACCTGGTGCTGTCGACCCTGCACACCAACGACGCCGCCAGCACCCCGCTGCGCCTGATGGACATGGGCGTGCCGCGCTACATGGTGGGCGGCTCGCTGCAGGCCGTGCTGGCCCAGCGCCTGGTGCGCGTGATCTGCGAAAGCTGCGCCCAGCCCCATGCGACCCCAGCCCCGGAACGCACCTGGCTGCGCGCCGAGCTGGGCGAGCGCGCCGAGAGCGTGCCCCTGTTCCACGGGCGCGGCTGCTCGCACTGCAACGGCACCGGCTACCGCGGCCGCACCGGCGTCTACGAGCTGCTGGAGATGACGCGCGCCGTGCACGAGGCGATCAACCACCCGGACCCCGGCCACTTCCTGAAGGCGGCGCAGGCCGAGATGCGCGGCGAGACCCTGCGCCGCAGCGCGGTGCGCCTGGCGGTGCAGGGCAAGACCACGGTGGCGGAAGCCATGCGGGTCAGTAACCAGCTCGACGATTGAGGTAGGACGTGCCATTCTTCGCCTACAAGGGCCGCAACGGAAGCGGCGAACTGGTGGCCGGCGTGCTGGAAGGCGCCGACAGCGGCGCGGTCGCCGACCAGCTGTTCGGCGGCGGCGTGACGCCGCTCGAGATCAGCCCGACCACGCGCAAGACCACATCGGCATCGGCCGGCGGCGGCGAGGAAGGCCTGTGGCAGCGCCTGACGAAGAAGAAGGTCACTTCGCTCGACGTCCAGCTGTTCAGCCGCCAGATCTATACGCTGCTGAAGTCGGGCGTGCCCATCATGCGCGGCCTGGCCGGCCTGCAGGAATCCGCCGTCAACAAGAGCTTCGGCGCCGTGATCCGCGACCTGCGCGAGTCGCTCGACGCCGGCCGCGAACTGTCGACCGCGATGCGCCGCCACCCCGAGTGCTTCACCCCGTTCTACCTGGCGATGGTGCGGGTCGGCGAGATGACCGGCCGCCTGGAGGAAGTGTTCCTGCGCCTGTTCGACCACCTCGAATTCGACCGCGACATGCGCGAGCGCGTGAAGACGGCGCTGCGCTATCCCAGCTTCGTGATCGTCGCGATGGCGGCGGCGATGGTCGTGGTGAACATGTTCGTGATCCCGCAGTTCGAGAAGGTGTTCAACAGTTTCCACGCCGAGCTGCCCTTGATGACGCGGATCCTGATCGGCACCTCGCGCTTCACGGTGGCCTGGTGGCCGGCGTTCGCCGTCGGCGCGGCCGGCGCGGTGGTCGGCTTTCGCGCCTGGACCCGCACGACGCCCGGCAGGCTGGCCTGGGACCGCTACAAGCTGCGCCTGCCGATCGCCGGCAAGATCATCCACAAGGCGACCATGGCGCGCTTTGCCCGCAGCTTCGCGTTGTCGATCCGCAGCGGCGTGCCGATCGTGCAGGCGCTCACCGTGGTGTCGCAGACGGCGGACAACGCCTACCTGGCGATGCGCATCGAGCAGATGCGCGACGGCGTCGAGCGCGGCGAAAGCATCCTGCGCACGGCCGGCAACGCCCAGGTGTTCACGCCGATCGTGCTGCAGATGATCGCGGTGGGCGAAGAATCCGGCTCGCTCGACGACCTGATGGACGAGATCGCGATGATGTACGAGCGCGAGGTCGATTACGAACTGAAGACCCTGTCGAGCCAGATCGAACCGATCCTGATCACCTTCCTCGGCGCGATGGTGCTGGTGCTGGCATTGGGTATTTTCCTGCCGATCTGGGACCTGGGCAAGGCGGCCCTGCACAACAAATGAAGAAGCCATTCCGGAAAAAACGGCAGGGCGGCTTCACGCTGCTGCAGTTCGCCCTGGTGGTACTGGTGTCGAGCATCGTCAGCGCGGTGGCGCTGAACCGCTTCGAGTATTACCGCGAGCAGGCCGAGATCGCGGCGGCGCGCCAGGTCGTGGCCTCGCTGCGCACTTCGCTCCAGGCCAGGGCCGCCCAATTGCTGTCGACAGGCCGGGAGCGCGAGCTGCAGCAGCTGGCGTCCGCCAATCCGATGAACCTGCTGCTGTGGAAGCCGGAGAACTACCTGGGCGAATACTACGCGCCGGATCCGCAGCAGATCGGTGGCGCCGGCTGGGTGTTTGACCCGCGCGACAGATCGCTTGTGTACTTGCCAAGAAACGCCAGAAGTTTTTCTTTTGGTTCATCAAAATTGCTCAGATTCAAGGTAGAATTTGTGAGAATTAGCAATAAAAGCCTCGCCCTGAATCAAGTCAGCGGGTAGGCGGCCGTTAACCACGCTATGCGGTGCCCAATCCGCAAGCATCTCAAAACCATCATTATTCGGAGAGTTTAATGAACAAGAACTTCAAGGTCCAGGCGCAAGGCGGCTTTACCCTGATCGAACTGATCGTCGTGATCGTTATTCTGGGCATCCTGGCGGCGACGGCTCTGCCGAAATTCGCCAACCTGGGCGGCGACGCGCGTTTCTCCAGCCTGAAGGCAGCCGCCGGTTCGCTGAATGCCGTCGCTGCGATGACCCACGGGCGCTACCTGGCCAACACCTCGGGCACGCCGCTGTCGACGGTCAACATCGAAGGCGGCAGCGTGGCGATGAGCACCACGACCGGTTACCCGACCGCGGTCGCGGGCCTGGCCGATGCGGCCGGTATCACCAGCGCGGATTATACGATTCTGAGTGCCGCAGGGGGCGCCAGCGGCAACAAGCCCCTGGTGCCGGCAAATTCGATCGTGATCATTCCAAACACCATCGCAGGCACCCCGGCCGCACTGACCTGCAACCTGACCTACACCGCCGGCACGGCCGCCGCCAGCCCGGCGCCGGTGATCGCCGTCAACGCCACGTCGGGCGACAACTGCTGATAGGCCGATGGGACACCGTGGCTGTCGTCCGCTCACCGGCGTGAGGCCGCGCGCCAGCCACGGTGTCCAGTCCCGCGCCGCGGGTTTCACGATGGTCGAACTGATCGTCGTGATGATCCTGGTCGGCATCCTCGGCGCCATCGGCGCCGCGCGCTTTTTCAGCCGCACCGGTTTCGATGCCGCCACCTTTGCCGAGCGCGGCGCCGCCATGCTGCGCTACGGCCAGAAGCTCGCCATCGCCCAGAACCGCCCGGTCTACGTTCAGGCCAGCCCGCAGGGCCTGGGGCTGTGCTACAGCAGCGCCACCCCCTGCGCAGCCGCCGACCAGGTGCGCACGCCGGCCGGCACCAACAGCGGCAGCGCCGCCAGCCGTGCGTTCTGCGCCGTCGGCGGCAGCTACGTTACGGGCTGGGAGTGCGAAGGCGTGCCCAACGGCGCGAGCATGACCCTGAACCCTGGCGCCGCCGGGTCCTTCTACTTCAACGGCCTGGGCCGGCCCTACCTGGTCACCGACACCGGCGACAGCAGCTTCGCCGGCCTGACCCTGACCGTCCAGGGCGACGATCTCACCCGCACCATCTCGGTCGCGCAGGAAACCGGCTATGTTTTCTGAACGCCCGCCCCTGCGCCAGCGCGGGGTGACGATGGTCGAACTCATCCTTTTCATCGTCATCGTGGGCATCGCCGTGGGCGGGATCCTCACGGTGATGAACATCTCCACCCGCGGCAGCGTCGATCCGTTACGCCGCAAGCAGGCGCTGATCATCGCCGAAGGCCTGCTCGAAGAAGTCGAACTGGCCAGGTTCTCGTATTGCGACCCGGCCGATCCCGACGCCGGCGATGCCGCTACCGTCAAATCGAGCGCCGACTGCAAGACGACCCCGGAGAAATGGGGGCAGCTCAGCCCCGAACCCACCGATGCCGCCAGCGGGCGCCCTTTCGATAACGTCAACGACTACGTGAGCGCGCCGCAGACCTGGACCGCTGCCTTCGACGATGCCGGCGGCGTGCTGGTCGACGCCAACGGCGTCGCGCTCGGCGTGAGCGGCTATACCGCGCGCCTGACGATCGCGCCGGCGTCCCTGAACGGGATCGGCAGCGACACCGACACGGCGGCGGACACCGACGTCCTGCGCATCACCGTGCAGGTCAGCTACGATGGCGGGAGCGTGACGCTGGACGGCTACCGCACGCGTTACGCGCCCAACCACCTATGACGCGGCGCCCGGCACTGCCGCGCCGGACGCGCGGTTTCACCCTGGTCGAGGCGGTCCTGACGATCGCCATCATTGGCATCGTCGCCGGCATCGTCGCCGTGTTCATCCGGGCACCGATCCTCAGCTATCGCGACACGGTCGACCGCGCCGAGCTGACCGACCAGGCCGACCTGGCGCTGCGCCGCATGGCGCGTGACATCCGCCTGGCGCTGCCCAACAGCGTGCGCGTGAGCGACGCCGGCGATCACCTGGAGCTGCTGGTGACGCGTTCGGGAGCCCGTTACCTGTCGGCGGACGATGGCGTGAGCGCGGCGCCAGTCCTGAGTTTCGACAGCCCGGGCAGCAATACCTTCACCGCAGTCGGCACGCCGGGCAGCTTCAGGCAGGTGAAGGCGGGCGACTATGTCGTGGTGTACAACCTCGGGCCGGGCTTCGAACCCGCGAATGCCTATGCACTCGCGGCCACCGGCGTCACCACTTGCCCGACCTCGTCGACGGCCGGCGCGGCCGGGAACATCGCCTGCATCAATGCGGCGCCGGTCACGACGACGACCTCGATCAACGGCCAGGACATCCCGACCGTGACGATCACGCTGGCCGGCAACCCCTTCGCCTACCAGCAGGCGCCGCTGACGTCGCCGCTGCAGCGCTTCCAGGTGGTCGCCGGCCCGGTTAGTTTCTACTGCGCGCAAAACACCGACGGCCGCCTGGCGCTATGGCGCGCCTGGGACTACCCGATCGTGAGCGACCAGGCCGTGCCCAGCGCCGGCAAGCGTGCCCTGGTGGCGAGCGGCCTGGCCACCTGCAACGACATCTTCAGCTACGGTACCGCGGCCTCGCGGCGCACCGGCCTGGTGCGCATCGCGCTGTCGCTGCGCGGTCGCACCGATGCGCCGGCCGCCATCCGCCTGGTGCACCAGGTCCACGTCGACAATACGCCATGAAACACATCCTCCGCATCCGCCGGCGCGAAGCCGGCGTCGGCATCGTCACCGCGATCTTCCTGCTGGTCGTGCTGGCCGGCCTGGGCGTGGCCATGGTCGGGATCTACACCTCGCAGCAGGGCAG
>NZ_JBKFGF010000078.1:0-22029 GCF_051233485.1 Massilia sp. LXY-6 | reverse complement strand
AAACACATCCTCCGCATCCGCCGGCGCGAAGCCGGCGTCGGCATCGTCACCGCGATCTTCCTGCTGGTCGTGCTGGCCGGCCTGGGCGTGGCCATGGTCGGGATCTACACCTCGCAGCAGGGCAGCGCCAACCTCGATCTGCTGGGCGCGCGCGCCTACCAGGCCGCGCGCGCCGGACTGGAATGGGGCATTTTCCGCCGCACCCGTAACGGCGCCTGCGCGGCCGAGACGATGTTCATGATGCCGGCCGGGACTTCGCTGTCGGGCTTCAGCGTGGTCGTCAAGTGCCAGCCGCAGGGGACGGGCGACCTGACGCGTTTCGTCGTCACCTCGACCGCCTGCAACATCGCCGACGCGGCCGGCCGCTGTCCCGACGTGAACGACGCGGAATTCGTGCGCCGTACCCTGGAGGCGGAACTATGAGGCAGCGCTTCGCCAGCCGCTGGCTTGCCTTATTCGTCGGTGTCCTGCTGCTGGCAGGGGGGCTGCCGGCGCGCGCCGACGCCCCGGTCTCGCTGTTCCAGAGCTTGCGCGGCAACCTCAACTTCACGGGGACCGAGGAGACCCAGCGCAACAAGGACGACAGCAAGTCCTGCAGCGTGTCCAATCCGAACAAGAAGCTGTCCGCCTCCCTGTCCGGCATTCCGAGCGGCGCCACCATCAAGAGCGCCCAGCTGTACTGGGCCGGCTCGGGCGCCACGCCCGACTATACGGTGAGCCTCGACGGCGTCAGCGTGACCGCGACCGCCAAGCGGCAATACATCGCGAAGCCCAGCAGCAACGGCATCACGTACGCGTATTTCAGCGGCGCGGCCGACGTCACCGCCCAGGTGGCGAAGAAGGGCAACGGGACCTACACCTTCAACGACCTGACGGTCGACAATGGCGAACCGTGGTGCAGCGCGCACACCGTGCTCGCCGGCTTCGCCCTGGTCGTGGTGTACGCGCACCCGAACGAGCCGTTCCGCATGCTGAACCTGTACGAAGGCTTCCAGGCCTTCCAGAACAACGGCGTGACGATCGACCTCGGCGACTTCAACGTCCCGAACCCGCTGCCGGCCAATGTCACCGGGCGCGTCGGCCACATCACCTGGGAAGGCGACGCCGTCCTGTCGCAGGGGGGCGAGGACCTGCTGTTCAACGGCCACCAGCTGTCGGACGCGATCAACCCGGCAGGCAACCAGTTCAACTCGGCCAGCAACGTCACCGGGGACACGCGCTCCTACGGCATCGACTTCGACGTCTACACCCTGGCCCCGCCGCTGATCCAGCCGGGGCAGACCACGGCGTCCTCCACCTACCGGTCCGGCCAGGACCTGGTACTGCTCGGCGCCGAGATCGTCGCCATGCCCTACGTGGGGAACGCCGACCTGTCGCTGGCCATGACCCGCACCGGCGACCTGACGGTGGGCAGCTCGACCAACTACACGCTGAGCGTGACCAACGGCGGCCTCGACGACGAGATCGGCCCGGTGACCATCGTGGACACCCTGCCTGCCGGGCTCAATCTGATCTCGGCGGGCGGCGCCGGCTGGACCTGTTCGACTGTCCAGAGCAATGGCCAGACGATCGTTACCTGCACCCAGCCCGGACCGCTCAAGCCGGGGGCCAGGATGTCGCCGCTGGTAATCGCGGTGACGCCGACCGCGGCCGCGAATTACACGAATACGGCCACCGTGTCCGGCAAGACCGGCGACAACAACAGCGCCAACAACACGGCCAGCAACAGCGCCACCGCGGCCGACAGCAGCTCCGCGGCGTTCGTGTTCACCAGCGAGGCCTGCACGGATGGCCAGAAGATCGTCACCTCGCCGCAGGAGACCGGATGCCACCGCTTCATCGGGCCGGTCGTCGCGGCGGCCCAGAACACGGCGGTCTATATCACGGCCGTCAAGAGCGGCCAAATCGCCAGCAAGATGCAGGATACCGACTATCCGCTGTCGCTGGACTTCAGGTTCGCTTGCCTGCCGAATTCCGGCGTCGCCATCGCCTATGCCGGCAGGACCGATTTCGATTGCGGCGGCACCTGGCGGACGGTGGGCGCCAAGCTCCCGGCCGGCAAGCCGAGCGCCGTGCTGGCCGGCGGGGCCGCGCTCGCGCCCCTGTTCTACGCCGACACCGGCCGGGTGTCGTTGACGCTGCGCTGGAATGGCGCCATCGTCGGTACGGTCGACTTCATCTCGAAGCCGGCCGATATCCGCTTTCAACGGGTGTTCCGCGCCGACGGCACCGACGACTACATGGGCACGGCGGGCGACAACTGGCTGAAGGACGAGCGCTACGGCTTCGCCAGGGCCGGCGATCCCTTCACCATGCGCGTCGGCGCCCTGATGGCGAACAACCAGTTCGCGCCCAGCTTCGGCAAGGAGCCGGTCGAGCTGACAGGCGTGCTGCCGGACGACACGATCGACCTCGACCTGCGGCTCGACCTGTTCCTGTTGAACCCGAAGGTCAGCCCGAAACTGGCGATCGACGACAAGACCGGCGTGGTGGTCGATGCGTTCGCGTTCGACCAGCCGTTTGCGCGCAACGCCGGTGTCGCGGGCTTCGGGGCTATGGACGCCCAGGTGCGCTGGTACGAGGCCGGGAATGTCGCCGCCACCCCTTACCTCATCGACTACCTGGGAACGGGGCAGGTCGGGGGGCCGCCGGGGGACGTCGGTGTGTACCCGGAGAAACGGGTCGTGAATGGCACGCACGTCATCGGCCGTTTCTATCCCGACCATTTCGTGACCGACGTGAATGCCAATTTCAATTGCCTGCCGGCGATGAACTGCCCGGCGGTCTCGAGCGACCCCGCCAAGCCGACTTTCCCGGTCAGCGGCGTCGCCTATTCGCGGCAACCCTTCAGTTACACGGTCACGCCGTATGGTGTGCCGCGCAACGGCGAGCCGACCTTGTTGTCGCTGTTCCAGAACGACAGCGCGCGCCCGGTCACGCTGACGGCCGCCAAGGCGCCCAACGATGCGGCGACGCCGGCAACCGGTTCGCTCACGGCCGCTGCGATGCCGACCAGTACCGGCCCCACCGATTTTCCGCAACTGAAGGGTGCGGCCAGTTACAGTACCGGCAATCCCTACAATCCGGCCACCGCGGTGTCGCGCAGCGCGGGCGACTGGGGCGCGCCGACCCTGGTCTACCTGCGCGCAAGCATGACCGAAACCATCCTGCCCGGCGGCAGCGCGAATCCGGTCATCACGTCGCGGATCCCCGCCGGCACCTGGACGCCGCAAAACGAAGACGGCCTGCTGGTCGTGGCTGGCCGCCTGTTCGTGCCGAACGTGTTCGGCACCGACCTGCTGCGCCTGCCGGTGCCGCTGGCCGCCCAGTACTGGAATGCCAGCGCCTGGGCCGCCAGCGCCAGCGACGAAGCCGGCCTGGTGGCCTCCGCCATCCGGCCGCTGAGCAACGGCTGCAGGAAGTTCTTCGCCCAGGACGGGAAGTCGGGAGCGTGCACCGCCAATCCTCTGACGGTGGCCGGCGCCGTCCCGCTCGCCCTGACCCACGGCAAGGCCACCCTGATGCTGCAGGCGCCACCACGCGGGACCGTGGGCAGCGTCGACTACACGCTCGACAGCGCCGACGCTCCCTGGCTGCCCAGCACCCAGGCGCGCGCCACCTTCGGCCTGTACAAAAGCCCGCTGATCTACCTGCGCGAGCTGTATTGAGGATACCGGGCGGTAAAAATGTGGTGAAAACCGAAAATATTTTTCCACAGTGAAAAAATGGTATCGGCTTTCAGCGTAAGTTGAATATAATCAAGGAACTAGCGAAATCCTTCCGAAACTCACCAAATCCCACCGCCACCGCATGCGTTTTTTAAGGAAAACACAAAAGACAGAAGCCTGGCTGGCGATGGTATTGCAGCGCGACGGCATCGCCGCCGCCAGCGTGCGCCGTCCAGTCTCGGGAAAGCCTGCGTTGGCGGTGGCCGCTTTCTTTCCCGGCGCACCTGGCGCCGACGCGCTGGAAAAGGCCGGCAAGGAGCTGCATGCCGCGAACTACCGCTGCACCACCGTGCTGGGCGGCGGCGATTACCAGTTCATGTCGGTGGAGGCACCGAACGTGCCGCGCGAGGAACTCAAGACCGCGATGCGCTGGCGCCTGAAGGACCTGCTCGACTTTCCCGTGCTTGAAGCGACCTACGACGTCCTCGACATTCCGCTCGACCCCAACGCCGCGGCGCGGCCCCAGCAAAGCGTGTTCGCGGTGGCCGCGCGCAACAGCACGATCCAGGCGCGCCAGAGCCTGTTCACCCAGGCCCGGATCCGCCTGTGCACCATCGACATTCCCGAAATGGCCCAGCGTAACGTCTCCGCCATGCTGGAGCCGGAAGGCCGCGGCATCGCCATGCTGTCGTTCGGCGAGGATGGCGGGCTGCTGACCGTGTCCTGGCGCGGCGAACTGTATCTGTCGCGCCGCATCGACGTGTCCCTGACCCAGCTGCTGGACAGCGACCAGGAGCGGCGCCACCACAGCTTCGACAAGGTCACCCTCGAGTTGCAGCGCTCGCTCGACAATGCCGAGCGCCAGTTCTCCTTCATCAGCGTGGCCAAGCTCGTGCTGGCCCCGAGCGGCGCCGACGGCCTGCAGGAATACCTGGCCGGCAACCTGTACACCCGCGTCGAGACCCTCGACCTGGGGCAGTTGCTGGACCTGGACGGCATGCCCGAACTGCGCGAACCGGCACGCCAGCAGCGCTTCTTCGTCGCCATCGGCGCCGCGCTGCGCATGGAGGAGGGCGCGACATGAGCCAGCAAGTCAACCTTTTCAATCCGGCCTTCCTGCAGACGAAGAAGCTCTTCACGGCCGCCACCATGGCCGCTGCGCTGGGCGTGCTGGCGCTCGGCCTGACGGTCATGGGCGTAGCCGCCAGGGTGCGCGTGGCCAGCCTGCAGGCCCAGGCCGACCAGGGCGCGGCCCAGCTCGAGAGGACCCAAAAGCGGCTGGCCAGCGTGAGCGCCGAATTTGCCCCGCGCAAGGAAGATCCGCAGCTGGCCGAGGAACTGTCCCGGGCCCAGGACGAGCTGTTGGGCCTGAAGGAAGTCGCCGGCGTGATCGAGCGCGGCGAACTGGGCAACACCGAGGGCTATGCCGAATACTTCCGCGCGCTGGCGCGCCAGAGCGTGGACGGCCTCTGGCTGACCGGCGTCAGCATCGCCGGCGCCGGCCTCGACCTCGGCGTGCGCGGGCGCGCGCTCGATCCAGCCCTGGTGCCGGGTTTCCTGGGCCGCCTGCGCAACGAACGCGTCATGCAGGGCAAGCCGGTCGGCAGCCTGCAGATCGGCGAGGCCGCCGCGCTGAAGGTCGTCCGGGACGGCAAGGAAAGCAGCGCCCCGGCGCCGTACGTCGAATTCAGCCTGCAGTCCACGCCCCAGGCAAAGCCCGGAGCCGCGCCATGAAACAACGCTGGCTGAGCTTCGCCGCGCGCGTCGACGCGCTGAGCCAGCGCGAGCGCATCCTGAGCTTCGGCGCCGCCGCGGCCGCGCTGGCCTTCATCGCCAACCTGGGCGTGCTCGGCCCGCTGCTGCGCAAGCAGGAACTGCTGCGCAGTCAGGTCGTGCAGCAGCAGAACAACATCGCCGGCATCAACGCCGAGATCACCCAGAAACTGCAGGCGGCCGCAGCCGATCCGGATGCGCCGGCACGCGCCCGGCTGGCGGCGACCCGCGAGGAATCGGGCCGGCTGACCGAGAGCCTGCGCGCGATGCAGCAGGGCCTGGTGGCGCCGGAGCGTGTGGCGCCGCTGCTGGAGGCGATCCTGCGCGCCAACGGACGCCTGAAGATGGTGTCGCTGCGCACCTTGCAGGTCGAACCCTTGAGCGGGATCGGCGCGGACAAGGACGCCGCCGCCACCGCCGCCGCGCCGAAGTCGCCGGCGAAGCGCGAACTGCTGTTCCGCCACGGCGTCGAACTCATCGTGCGCGGCAGCTACCTCGACATGGTCGATTACATGACCGCGCTGGAAGGGCTGCCGGCCCAGCTGTTCTGGGGCAAGGCCCAACTCGAGGTCGAGGAATACCCGAGCGTGCGCCTGACCCTGACCCTGTACACCCTGAGCCTGGACGAAAAATGGATGAAGATCTGAGCCCGGCGCGCGCGGCGGCGCGCGTGGCCCCGAAGTTCGCGATCCTGTGGCTGCTGCTTGCCGGCCCCGTGCAGGCGCAGGACAAGGTACATGAGCAGGTACACGGGCAGGCCCACGGCGAGACGCTGCGGGACCCGACCCGTCCGCCGGCCGCCGCGCAGTTCGCCGGAGCGGCGCCGGGCGCCGCCGCGGCAACAGCCGGCGGTCCGCGCCTGCAGAGCATCCTGGTCGCGCGCGAGGCGGGCGGCCGCCACCTGGCGGTGATCGATGGCGAAACCGTGCGCCTGGGCGGGCAGTTCCAGGGCGCGCGCGTGGCCCGGATCGGCGACAACGAAGTCGAACTGGTGCGCGGCGCCGAACGCCAGGTGCTGCGCCTGTACGCCGAGGAAGCGTCCGGCGTCACGCCGGTACGCGCGCACCCACAGGCGCAGGCAAGGCGCTGAGAGCCCGAGACGAGGACGAATACGATGCAACACACATTTTCGATGACGCTGCTGGCGGCGGTAGTGCTGGCCGGTTGCCAGAGCACCCCGGGCGGCACCACCTACGACGAGATCAAGCGCGAAGTCGCCGGTGCCGGCGCCGCCAACAAGCGCGCCCCCGCCGCGCCGGCGCTCGACGATGCCGTCGCCAACGCGCTGCTGCCGCCGGCATCGAGCCTGGCGACCCAGCTGCCGAAGGCCAGGGCGGCGCTCGAGGAACGCTTCAACGTCTCCTTCAACAACGTCCCGGCCCAGCAGTTCTTCCGTTCGATCGTTGCCGGCACGCGCTACAACATCCTGGTGCATCCGGACGTCAGCGGTTCGATTACCGCCAACCTGAAGGACGTGACCCTGCAGGAGACCCTGGACGCGGTGCGCGAGATGTACGGCTACGACTACCGGATCGAAGGCACCCGCATTTCGATCAAGCCGCTGACCATGCAGACCAAGATGTTCCGCGTGAACTACCTGGTCGGCAACCGCCGCGGGGTGTCGAACCTGCGCGTCTCGTCGACCTCGGTGTCGAACGCCGTCAACAACCAGAACGGCGGCCAGGGCAACAACCAGAATAACCAGAATAACCAGAACAATCAGAACAACCCGAACAATCCGAACGGCCAGAACCAGTCCCAGGTCGAGAGCACCGACGTCAGCACCAGCTCGAGCACCGACTTCTGGGGCGACCTGAAGACCTCCATCGAAGCCATCGTCGGCTCGAAGGAGGGCGGGCGCAGCGTGGTGGTGAGCCCGCAGTCGGGCGTGATCGTGATCCGCGCCATGCCGGAGGAGCTGCGCAACGTCGATGCCTACCTGAAGGCGACCCAGCTGGCGGTCGACCGCCAGGTGATCCTGGAAGCAAAGATCCTCGAGGTCGAACTGAACGACAGCTTCCAGAGCGGCGTGAACTGGGCCTCCTTCGCCTCGCTCAGGAGCGGCCATGACAACCGCGTCTCGGGCGGCCTGCTGGCGCCGGGTTCGACCCTGACCCCGCTGCCGTTCAACGGCGGCCAGCCGCCCGCCATCAGCGACCCGAGCACCGGCCTGTCGGCCAGCTCCGGCTTCTCGCTGTCGAACGCGGCCGCCACCGCCGGCTCGATGTTCGGCCTGGCGGTCCAGACCAGCAATTTCGCGGCCTTGATCTCCTTCCTGGAGACCCAGGGCACGGTGCATGTCCTGTCCAGCCCGCGCGTGGCGGCGGTCAACAACCAGAAGGCGGTGCTGAAGATCGGTACCGACGAATTCTTCGTGACCGGCGTGACCACCAATACCAACTCGACCGCGGCCGGCACCACCACCACGCCGAGCGTGACCCTGCAGGCCTTCTTTTCGGGCGTGGTGCTGGACGTGACGCCGCAGATCGACGACCGCGGCAACATCCTGCTGCACGTGCACCCCTCGGTGAGCCAGGTGTCGACCGTGAACAAGGCCGTGAGCCTGGGCTCGGCCGGCAATCTGAACCTGCCGCTGGCGGCATCGGCAACCTCGGAGCTGGACAGCATCGTGCGCGGCTCGAACGGCCAGGTGGTGGCGATCGGCGGCCTGATGCGCCAGTCCTCGACCGCCGACAACTCGCAGGTGCCGGTGGCCGGCAGCGTGCCGGTGCTGGGCAATCTGTTCGGCGCGAAAAAACGCGTCAACCAGAAGCGCGAGCTGGTGGTGCTGATCAAGCCGACCATCGTCGAAGGCATCAACAACTGGAACGACGACTTGCTCGACGCCGGCCGCCGCATCGAGCAGCTCGATCCGCGCACGCGGGGGATACGCTGATGTACACCACCCACTTCGGCCTGCGTGAAGCGCCGTTCGGCATCACGCCGGACACCAGCTTCTTCTTCGGCAGCCCGCGTTCGCAGGAAGCCCTGAACACGCTGCTGGTGGCGGCGCGCAACGGCGAAGGCTTCATCAAGATCACCGGCGAGGTCGGCACCGGCAAGACCCTGTTGTGCCGCAAGTTCATGGCGACCCTGGGCCCGGGCTTCGTCACCGCCTACATCCCGAATCCCTACCTGGAGCCGCGCACCCTGATGCTGGCCCTGGCCGACGAACTCGAGATCCGGCTCGACAAGGACGTCGATCAGCACCGCCTGCTGAAGTCGATCATGGACCGCCTGCTCGACCTGGCCGGGCAGGGCAAGCGCGTGCTGCTGTGCCTCGACGAAGCGCAGGCGATTCCGGTCGAGAGCCTGGAGGCGCTGCGCCTGCTGACCAACCTGGAAACGGAAAAGCGCAAGTTGCTGCAGATCGTGCTGTTCGGCCAGCCGGAGCTGAACCGCAAGCTGGAACTGGAATCGATCCGCCAGCTGGCCCAGCGCATCACCTTCCACTACCACCTCGGGCCGCTGAGCCGCGACGACCTCGATTTCTACGTCGCCCACCGGCTGCGCGTGGCCGGCTTCGGCGGCGCGCGCCTGTTCTCGCGCGGCGCGATCGCGCGGCTGTACGCGGCCAGCGGCGGCGTGCCGCGCCTGGTGAACGTGCTGGCGCACAAGGCACTGATGCTGTGCTATGGCGAAGGCGGCCACGCCATCACCCGCGCGCACGTGGGCGCGGCCGCGACGGACACCCTGGCGACCAGCGGCAAGCGCCGCCGCATCCTGCCCTGGGCCACCGTCGGCGCCTTGCTGGCCGGCGCGGCTGCCGGCGTCACCTGGGTGATCACGAGATCATGAGCCTGATTAACAAGATGCTCCAGGACCTCGATGCGCGCGGCACGCCGGGCGCCGACTCCTTCCCGCCCCAGATCCGGCCGGTGGCGCGCGCGCGCGCAAGCTTGCCTGGCCGTGCGAACGTCCGGACCATCGCGGCCGCATCCGGCGGCGCGGTCGCCACCCTGGCCCTGGCCTGGTACGGCTGGACCCAGTACGGGCAGGCGCCTGCCGCGGACAAGCCGCGCGTGGCCGCCGCGAGTGCAGCCGGTGTCGCCAGGCCGGCGCCGGCCCCGATCACGCCGGCGCAGGGCATGAGCAGCACCATCACCGTGGGAACGGCGAACGCCGGTGCGTCCGCGCCGCCGCTCGCCGTTCCGGCACCGTTGCCGGCACCCGTAGCGCCCGCGCCGGAGCCGCTTGCCGCAGGCGCAGCCGCCCCCGCAGCCGCCCCCGCCAGGCCTGCCCGGCGCGACGACGCCCCCGCCGCCGCAACCGCCGACAAGCACGCGGCCCGGAAAGCTGCGGCGCCCGAGGCCTTGACGCCGGCCGCCCGGCCGAAAAGCGTGGCGGGCTTCGAACCGGACAGCGAGGAAGCGCGCGCCGCGCGCCAGGCCATCATGGCCCAGTTGCAGGCGCGGATGGAAGCCAGCGCCCTCAAGCCTCGCGCTCGCAAGGCGGCAACGCTGGCGGCGGCCGGCGCCGACGCACCCGGTGCCGCAAAGGCCAAGGGCAAGCACGGCGGGGCCGATGGCCGCCAGGAATCGGCGTCGCAGCGCGCCGAAGGCGAGTACCGCCGTGCGCTGGCCAGCCTGCAGGACGGCCGCGTGACGGAAACCGTCGCCGCGCTGGAGCAGGTCCTGAGGCTCGATCCCGGCCACGACGCCGCGCGCCAGACCCTGGTGGGGCTGCTGATCGAAGCGAAGCGCGGCGACGAAGCGATCCGCCACCTGCAGGCCGGCCTGGCCCTGAATGTGCGCCAGCCGGCGCTGGCGATGCTGCTGGCGCGCATGCAGATCGAGCGCGGCGGCTCGGGCATCGAGACGCTGACCCGGACCCTCCCGTACGCCGGGAGCAACGCCGATTACCACGCCTTCCTGGCCGGCGCCCTGCAGCGCGACCAGCGCTACCGCGAGGCGTCCGAGCAGTACCATGCGGCGCTGCGCGCGATGCCCGGCAATGGCGTGTGGTGGATGGGCCTGGGGATGTCGCTGCAGGCCGAGAAGCGCAATGCCGAGGCCCAGGAAGCGTTCCAGCGTGCGCGTGCCAGCGGGACGCTGTCGGCGGAGCTGCAAGCGTTCGTGGAGCGGCGCCTGCAGCAGCTCAGCCGCTGAGCCGTAAGCTGCGCGCCAAGGCGAGCCGCTTCCCGGTCGTCCCCGTGAAGGCGGGAACGACGCTCAAGCTTCAGACTTTCGCCAGCCGTTCCAGCGCCACCCGCAGCGTCTCATCCTGCTTGGCAAAGCAGAACCGCACGATGCCCGATTCCTTGCCCTGGCTGTAGAAAGCCGACACCGGAATCGCCGCCACCTTGATCTCGCGCGTCAGCCACTGCGCGAATTCCGATTCGCTCAGGTTCGACACCGCATCGTACTTCACGCACTGGAAATAGGTGCCGTCCGCCGGCAGCAGCGTGAAGCGGGTGCGCGCCAGGCCGTCGCGGAACAGGTCGCGCTTCTTCTGGTAGAAGGCCGGCAGCTCCAGGTAGGGCTGCGGATCGCGCATGTAGCCGGCCAGGCCGTGCTGCATCGGCGTGTTCACGGTGAACACGTTGTACTGGTGGACCTTGCGGAACTCCGCCGTCAGGCTGCCTGGCGCCGCCACATAGCCGACCTTCCAGCCGGTCACGTGATAGGTCTTGCCGAAGCTGGAGACGACGAAGGCGCGTTCGGCCAGCCTCGGGTCGCGGCTGACCGACTCGTGCCGCTGTCCGTCGTAGACCATGTGCTCGTAGACCTCGTCCGACAGGATCAGGATATCGGTGCCTTCGACGATGGCGGCGAGGGCGTCCAGGTCGGCGCGGCGCAACATCGAGCCGGTCGGGTTGTGTGGGCTGTTAATGACGATCATGCGGGTGCGCGGGCTCACGGCCGCGGCAATCTCGTCCCAGGGCACGCTGTAGCCGCTGGAGTCGACCCGCATCGACACCGTCACCGGCACGCCGCCGGCCAGCTGCACGGCCGGCAGGTAGCTGTCGTAGGCCGGTTCGATGATGATGACTTCGTCGCCCGGATGCACGGCGCACAGGATCGCGGTGGTCAGTGCCTGGGTGGCGCCGGCCGTGACCGTGATCTCGGTGGCGGCATCGTAGGCGCGGCCGTACAGGGCCTGGATCTTGGCGGCGATGGTCTCGCGCAGCAGCGGCACGCCGGACATCGGCGGATACTGGTTCAGGCCGGCGCGCATGGCGTCGTCGACCAGCCCGAGCAGGCGCGGGTCGCAGCCGAAGTCCGGGAATCCCTGGCCGAGATTGACCGCGCCGTGTTCGGCGGCGAGGGCTGACATGAGGGTGAACACGGTGGTGCCGACGGCCGGCAGGCGCGATTGGAGAACGGGAGTGGGCATGGTGGTTTTACGGTTGGGAGCCCAGTTTGACCCAGGCTTCGGGTTGCATGATCCGGAACAGGCCTTCGCGCGCGGTCTTTTTGGCCAGCTTGAGCAGGGCCTTGTCCTTGGTGACAAGGATGGCGGCATCGGCGTCGCGCGCGATCTCGAGGAATTTCTGGTCGTCGCGGTCGGTGCAGACCGGCAGGCGGATCGCGCGGCTGTCGGGCGCCACTACGCGGATCAGGGCGTCGAAGCGCGCCGCGGCATCCGGCCGGGTGCTGTCGTCGAGCGGCAGGTGGGGGTAGTGCAGGACGTGCAGGTATTCGTCGCGGCAATCGGCCCGGGTCACGGCATCGACCGTGCCGTTTTCCAGCGCGGCCAGCAGGCTGGCCCAGCGCGGGTCGCGGAACACGAACAGGTCGAGGCAAACATTGGTGTCGATGACGATGGGTTTTTCCAGAGCAGGTATCATGTCGGCAATTCTACCGGTTGTACCAGTTTCTTACCTATGCTGATCGTTCTATCACCCGCCAAATCGCTCGACCTCGATACCCCACCCACCACCGACCGCCACACCACCCCGCAATTCATCGACCGCGCCGCGGAGCTGATCCGCGTTCTGAAGGAGTATTCGCCGGCGCAGGTCGGTGCGCTGATGAGCATCTCCGACCCGCTGGCGGTGCTGAACGTGACCCGCTACGCCAGCTGGCATCCGGACCACCTTGAAGCGCGCCAGGCCGTGATGTCCTTCGACGGCGACGTCTACACGGGCCTGGACGCGCGCAGCCTGGCGCCGCAGGCACTGGCCTACCTGCAGGACCACGTGCGCATCCTGTCCGGCCTGTACGGCGTCCTGCGCCCGCTCGACCGGATGCATCCCTACCGCCTGGAGATGGGCACGAAGCTGGCCAACCCGCGCGGCAAGGACCTGTACGCGTTCTGGGGCGAGACGGTGACGGGCGCGCTGAACGAGGCGCTGGTGGCAAATGGGGCGGACGCGCTGGTGAACCTGGCCTCGGAAGAATACTTCAGGTCGGTCAAGCCGAAGCTGCTGGACGTGCCGGTGATCGTGCCGGTGTTCGAGGACTGGAAGAACGGCAAGTACAAGATCATCTCCTTCTTCGCCAAGCGCGCGCGCGGGATGATGGCGCGCTATGCGGCCGAGCGGGGCATCACCGATCCGCAGCGGCTGAAGGAATTCGATGTCGACGGCTACGCCTTCGATGCGGGTGTGTCGACGGAGAAGGAGTGGGTGTTCCGGCGCAGAGTAGAGGCCGGGTAAACAGAATCTGTCGTTCCCGCGCGGGCGGGAATCCAAGTTTTACATGAGCAGTCGAAACGCCGGCCAACCTGGGTCCCCGCCTGCGCGGGGCGACGTTTTGCGGCATAAAAAAACGCCTGCGCTCGGCAGGCGTTTTAGTGTTTACCGCAGATTTACTGCACAGCATCCTTCGGCGCCGGCTGCGCGCCCGATTTCGCCCAGAACTTCCACCACGCCGCATCGCCGCTGCCCTTGCCGCCCAGGAAGCGGCTGTTCGGGTAGTTCGCCTGGAACAGGCGCTGGGTGTCGTCGCGCAGGTCCGGCATGCCCAGCTTGTCATAGCTGCGGATCATGATGAACAGCGCTTCCTCGCGCGCCGGCGAGGTCGGGAAGTTGGTGACGGCGTCCTGCGCACGGTTCAGGGAGGCCAGGTAGGCGCCGCGGCGGTAATAGTAGTTCGCCACGTGGACCTCGTAGGAAGCCATCGCGTTGATCAGGTAGTTCATGCGCTGGATCGAGTCCGGCGCATATTTGCTGTTCGGGAACTTGTCGACCAGTTCCTTGAACGCGGCGAAGGCTTCGCGGGTCGCCTTCGGGTCGCGTTCGGTCGGATCCTGGGCGTAGATGAAGCTCATGAAGCCGATCTGGTCGTTGAAGTTGATCAGGCCGCGCAGGTAGTACATGTAGTCGACGTTCGGGTGGTTCGGGTGCAGCTTGATGAAGCGCTCCACCGATGCCAGCGCCTCCGCCTGGTCCTGGGCTTTATAGTGCGCGTAAGCGATTTCCATCTGCGCCTGTGTCGCATAGGTGCCGAACGGGTAGTTCGTTTCAAGCTTCTCGAACAGCTTGATGGCAGCTTCGTAGTGGAAGCCGTCCATTTCCTCACGCGCGTCAGCGTATAATTTCGACGCTGACACGTTCTTGCTCTCGTCGGAGCCTTTCGGTAACAAACCGCAAGCTGACAAACTGAGCAGGGCACACGTCACGACCAATACAGACAATTTTTTTTGCATGAGCTTTTTGCAAGAAAGTTTTTACCGAGATTCAACGAACGGCTGATTATAGCCGATGGGAACAACGTGATATTAAATGCTGCGCCGAAATCGGCGGAAATGCCTTTCGACCCCGATTTGGACGACGAACTGGACGCCGAGTTCACCCCCGAACCCGGCTTGTCCCCGAGCGGCGTCGACTTTTCGCCGATTACCCTGACCCTGCATCCCGAGCACTGCGGCCAGCGCCTCGACAAGGTCGTGGCCGGCCTGGTGCCGCAGTTCTCGCGCAGCCGCCTGCAGCAGTGGTTCGACGCCGGCCACATCACCGTCGACGGCAAGCCGGCGAAGGGCAAGGGTACGGCCTACGGCGACGAGACCATCGTCGTGGTGCCGCAGCCGGCGCCGGAAGACACGGCCTTCACGCCGGAAGCGATGGCACTCGACATCGTCTACGAGGACGAGTCCATCCTCGTGATCAACAAGCCGGCCGGCCTGGTCGTGCACCCCGGCTCGGGCAACTGGTCCGGCACGCTGCTGAACGGTCTGCTGCATTATTGCCCGCAACTGGTGTCGGTGCCGCGCGCCGGCATCGTGCACCGTCTCGACAAGGATACCAGCGGCCTGATGGTGGTCGGCAAGACCCTCGAGGCGCAGACCGACCTGGTGCGCCAGTTGGCCGCCCGCACCGTGAAGCGCGAATACTTCGCCCTCGTGTGGGGCACGCCGCGCCTGTCCGGCACGGTCGACTCGCCGATCAGCCGCCACCCGACCGAGCGCACCAAGATGGCGGTGTCGAATGCGCCGATGGCCAAGCCGGCGATCACGCACTACGAACTGCTGGCAAAGGGTGAGCTGGACCGCCGCCCGGTCAGCCTGGTGCAGTGCCGCCTCGAAACCGGCCGCACCCACCAGATCCGGGTGCACATGCAGTCGCTGGGCTACAGCCTGGTCGGCGATACCGTGTACGGCAAGCCGCACCTGCTGTCCTTCTTCCACCGCCAGGCCCTGCAGGCGCGCCGCCTGGGCCTGAGCCATCCGGCCACCGGCGAGCACATGGAGTGGGTCGTGCCGCTGGCGGCCGATTTCGCCGAACTGCTGGCGCGCGCCGGCATCGACGAGCCGGAAGCGGCCTGATGGCGGGACTCCAGGACGCGATCCGGCCGCACTGGCCGGACTTGCCCGCCAATATCGGCGCACTGGCGACCACCCGTCTCGGCGGCGTCAGCGCGGCTCCCTTCGATGACGGCAAGGGCGGCGGCGGCCTGAATCTCGGCCTGCACGTGAAGGACGATCCGGAAGCGGTGCGCGCGAACCGCGCGCGCCTGCAGTCCCTGCTGCCGGGACGTCCTGCCTGGATCTCGCAGGTGCACGGCGCCGAGGTGGTCGACGCCAGCATGGTCCAGCCGGGCGCGCCGGTAAGGGTCGGCGATGCCAGCATTGCGACAGAGGCCGGCGTGGTGTGCGCGATCCTCACGGCGGATTGCCTGCCGGTGCTGTTCGCGGACCTGGACGGCAACGTGGTCGGCGCAGCCCATGCCGGCTGGCGCGGACTGGCGGGCGGCGTGCTTGGCGCCACCGTGGCGGCGATGCGCGCACAAGGGGCCGGCGAGATCACGGCCTGGCTCGGGCCGGCGATCGGCCCGCAAGCCTTCGAGGTCGGGCCGGACGTGCTCGACGCCTTCCGCGCCGCGCTGCCGGATGGCGGGCATGCGGAGGGCTTCCGCCCCTATCCTGGGCGTGAAGGCAAATATCTGGCGGACATGAACTTGCTGGCGCGCCGCCTGCTGGCGCGCGTCGATGTAGTCCGTGTGCATGGCGGCGGCCACTGCACCTTCACCGAACGCGAACGCTTCTATTCCTATCGCCGCGATGGGGCGGGGAGCGGGCGCCAGGCTAGCCTGATCTGGCAAGTTTGATCTGGATCAATTGGTAGGGGCGTCGCCGCGCTTAGAGTGCTGACTTTTCCGCTTGCGCGCACGCCGCACGCGTCCGCGCTGCCATGCTCCCGTCAGGTAGAAAACGAGAGATAATGGCAAGATGCCGTAAAACAGAAACGTCATGATGCCGGCGATCACGGATGGCTCGGTGGCCGCCATCAGGGTCACGACATACATCCATCCGATGGCGACGATCCACATAACGTTTTCCTGGTTGCACGCTTGAATACCCGATTCTAAACAATGGACGCCGATATGAATACGCTAGATGCCGCTCAGCCGCCAGGCGCTGCCTGGATGTCGCAGTTTTCCGATCCCTCCGTTTGGCAGTCTTGGATGAAGTTTCCCGACCCGTCGGCCTTTGGCGGCGGCATGGCCCAGCAGGCGGCACCGGTGATGCGCATGCTGAGCGACTTCGGTGCCGGCCTGCCGCAAGCCAAGATGGACGCGCTGCGCAACGACTACTTGCAAAAGGCGATGCGCCTGTGGCAGGACGTCATGACCGGCAAGCCTCCCGAATTCAAGGACAAGCGTTTCTCGGCGCCCGAGTGGACCGCGAACCCGATGGCGGCCTTCAGCGCCGCGTCCTACCTGCTGAACTCCGAATTCCTGATGGCGATGGCCGAAGCGGTCGAAACGCCTTCGCGGGACAAGCACAAGATCCGCTTCGCGGTGCAGCAGATCATCGACGCGCTCTCGCCCGCCAACTTCCTGGCGACGAATCCGGAAGCCCAGCAGAAGCTGATCGACACCAATGGCGAGAGCCTGACCAAGGGCTTGCAGAACATGCTGGCCGACATGCAGAAGGGCCGCATCTCGCAGTCCGACGAGTCGGCCTTCGAGGTCGGCCGCAACGTCGGCATCACGCCGGGCACGGTGGTGTTCGAAAACGAGCTGTTCCAGCTGATCCAGTACACCCCGGCCAGCCCGACGGTGCACGAGGTACCGCTGCTGATGGTGCCGCCCTGCATCAACAAGTTCTATATCCTCGACCTGCAGCCGGAAAATTCGCTGGTGCGCTATCTGGTGGAGCAGGGCAATACCGTGTTCATGATGTCCTGGCGGAATCCGGACCAGTCGCTGGGCAACAAGACCTGGGACGACTTCGTCGAGCAGGGCGCCATCCAGGCGCTGAACGTCGCGCGTGAAATCTCCGGCAAGGAAAAAGTGAACGTGTTCGGCTTCTGCGTCGGCGGCACCATCGCCGCCACCGCGCTGGCGGTGGAAGCGGGGCGCGGACGGCAGCCGGCGGCCAGCCTGTCGCTGTTCACCACCCTGCTCGACTTTTCCGACAACGGCGTGCTCGACGTGTTCGTCGACGAGGCCCAGGTCGCCCGGCGCGAGCAGCAACTGGCGCGCGGCGGCCTGATGCCGGGCCGCGACCTGGCGACCACCTTCTCGTCGCTGCGGCCGAACGACCTGGTGTGGAACTACGTCCAGCAGAACTACCTGAAGGGCAAGACGCCGCCGGCCTTCGACCTGCTGTACTGGAACGCCGACAGCACCAACCTGCCGGGTCCAATGTATTGCTGGTACCTGCGCAACACCTACCTGGAAAACAAGCTGAAGGAGCCGGGTGCGCTGACGGTGGCGGGAGTCTCCGTCGACCTCGGCAAGATCGACTGCCCGGTGTTCGTCTATGGCTCGAAGGAAGACCACATCGTGCCCTGGGAAGCGGCGTTCGCCTCGATGAACCTGCTGAACCCGAAGAAGGCGAAGGCGAACCCGAAGCTGAACCGCTTCGTGCTGGGTGCCTCCGGTCATATAGCGGGCGTCATCAACCCGGCCTCGAAGAACAAGCGCAGCTACTGGGTCGGCCAGGCCAACGGCCGCGCTCGTCCGAAGAGCCCGGCCGACTGGTTCGCCGACGCCACCGAAGTGAAGGGCAGCTGGTGGCCGGAATGGGCGAAATTCCTGGCCGAGAACGGCGGCGAGGACGTCGCGCCGCCGGCCCAGCCGGGCAGTGCACGCTACCAGCCGATCGAGCCGGCGCCGGGCCGCTACGTCAAGGCGCGCGCCGACTGAGCATGCCCGTAAGTTCTTGATGGACAGGCAACTTGCCATAAAAATACGTGAGTTGCCTGTTGAATAATTGCTGCGCCTGCGTTCACAACGTGGTATTTTAGAGAATATCCTCTTGGAACGGAGACGCCGCGGCACTGCCAGCATGCCCGCGGATCGCATAACAAAAGCGCTGCGGCGCAATATTTGGAACCTGAGATGAGCAGTGGAAAAAAGAGCAGCGAACGCTTGATCAAGAAATACCCGAACCGCCGGCTGTACGACACCCAGACCAGCTCCTACATCACCCTGTCCGACGTCAAGCAGCTCGTGCTCGACGCCGACGAGTTCACGGTGGTCGATGCCAAGACCAGCGAAGACCTGACCCGCAGCATCCTGCTGCAGATCATCCTCGAGGAAGAGGCACACGGCGTGCCGATGTTCTCGAGCGGCGTGCTGTCCCAGATCATCCGCTACTACGGCCATGCGATGCAGGGCATGATGGGGTCTTACCTGGAAAAGAACGTCCAGGCCTTCACCGACATCCAGAACAAGTTCGTCGGCTCCACCGCCGGCGCGCTCGAGGGCAAGCCGCTCTCGACCGAGATGTGGACCCAGTTCATGAACATCCAGGGCCCGATGATGCAGGGCATGATGAACAACTACATCGACCAGAGCAAGAACCTGTTCCTGCAGATGCAGGAGCAGATGCAGAGCCAGAGCAAGGCGATGTTCGGCACCTTCCCATTCGGCGTGCCGCCGGAAAAGAAATAACCTCGTCGTCCCCGCGGAGGCGGGGACGACGCTGATGGCGATTCCGCCACTCAGCAGTTCCCATTTTCATCCCTCGGTTTTCCTCATCCCCCGCTTCCTGTACAATCGCGGATTGCCCAGAATTTTCCGCCGCAATCCACATGCCTGAACTCCGCCGCAATCCGCTTCCCGATTCCCACCTTGCCGCCACTGCCGTCGCCGAAGCGCCGGCGCCGGTCGTGATTCCGCCGGCCCCGGCGACCAACGGCGCCGCACCCAAGGTCGGCTTCGTCTCGCTCGGCTGCCCGAAGGCGCTGGTCGACTCCGAACAGATCCTGACCCAGCTGCGCGCGGAAGGGTACGAGACCGCCAATTCCTACGACGGCGCCGACCTCGTGATCGTCAACACCTGCGGCTTTATCGACGCCGCCGTGCAGGAATCGCTGGACGCCATCGGCGAAGCGCTGGCCGAGAACGGCAAGGTGATCGTCACCGGCTGCCTGGGCGCCAAGAAGGATGCCGCGGGCGACGATATCATCACCAAGGTGCACCCGAAGGTGCTGGCCGTGACCGGTCCGCATGCCGTCACCGAGGTGATGCAGTCGGTCCACCTGCACCTACCGAAACCGCACGACCCCTTCGTCGACCTGGTGCCGGACCACGGCGTCAAGCTGACCCCGAAGCACTACGCCTACCTGAAGATTTCGGAAGGCTGCAACCATCGCTGCAGCTTCTGCATCATCCCGTCGATGCGCGGCGACCTGGTGTCGCGCCCGATCCACGAGGTGCTGAAGGAAGCGGAAAACCTGTTCAAATCCGGCGTCAAGGAACTGCTGGTGATCTCGCAGGACACCAGCGCCTACGGCGTCGACGTCAAGTTCCGCACCGGCTTCTGGAACGGCCGTCCGATCAAGACCCACATGACCCAGTTGGCCGAGGCACTGGGCGAGATGGCCAAGGAGTACGGCGCCTGGGTGCGCATGCACTACGTCTACCCGTATCCGCACGTCGACCAGGTGATCCCGCTGATGGGCGAGAACCTCGTGCCCTACCTCGACATCCCGCTGCAGCACGCGCATCCGGACGTCCTCAAGCGCATGAAGCGCCCGGCCAGCGGCGAAAAGAACCTGGACCGCATCCTGGCCTGGCGCAAGATGAACCCGGACCTGGTGATCCGCTCGACCTTCATCGCCGGCTTCCCGGGCGAGACGGAAGAGGAGTTCGAATACCTGCTCGACTTCCTGCGCGAGGCGCAGATCGACCGCCTGGGCTGCTTCGCCTACTCGCCGGTCGAAGGCGCGAGCGCCAACGAACTGGCGAATCCGGTGCCGGAAGCGGTGCGCGAGGAACGCCGCGCGCGCGTGATGCTGCTGCAGGAAGAGATTTCGCTGAAGCGCATGCAGGCCAAGGTCGGCAAGAAAATCCGCGTGCTGGTCGACGAAGTCGGGCCGCGCGAAGCGATCGGACGCTCGAACGCGGACGCGCCGGAAATCGACGGCGTGGTCCACATCAAGCGCGCGCTCCAGCCGGGCAAGGCCAAGCCGGTAGTCGGCGAATTCATCGAGGTGGTGGTGACCAAGGCGGATGCGCACGATTTGTGGGCGACGGTAGCCTGAGAGTTGACTCGTCGTTCCCGACCTAACCGGCCCCCAGGTCCGTAGAGCTGCCGGAACGCACGCAAACTTAGGTCCCCGCCTGCGCGGGGACGACGTAGCATGGACTCGCGATGAGCAAAAAATCCCTCCAGACCACCCTGATCCACAGCGGCTACCGGGCCCCCGCAGGCTTCGAAGCTTTTCCGAGCGCCATCCACCATGCGTCGACGGTCCTGTTCAAGGACGTCGCCAGCATGCGCAGCGGCGACTGGAAGAACAAGAACGCATATACCTACGGCCTGCACGGCACCCCGACCACCTTCACGCTCGAAGCCCGCCTGGCCGAGATCGAGGGCGGCAATCACTGCCTGCTGGCGCCCTCCGGCCTGGCCGCGATCGCGATGATCGACCTGGCCCTGCTGAAGTCCGGCGACGACGTCCTGCTGCCGGATAACGTCTACAACCCTAACCGCGAACTGGGACGCTGGCTGTCCGCCGACTTCGGCATCACGGCGCGCTATTACGATCCCTTGATCGGTGCCGGCATCGCCGACCTGATCCAGCCGAACACGAAGCTGATCTGGACCGAGGCGCCGGGATCGGTGTCGATGGAAGTGCCGGACCTGCGCGCGATCTGCGCCGTGGCGAAGGCGAAGGGCGTGCTGGTGGCGCTCGACAATACCTGGTCGGCCGGGATCGCGCTGCGCGCCTTCGACCTCGGCGTCGATATCGTCATGCAGGCCCTGACCAAATACCAGTCGGGCGGATCGGACGTGCTGATGGGTGCCGTGATCACCCGCGACAAGGCGCTGAACGACCGCATCGCGCTGTCCCACATGCGCTTGGGGATGGGCGTCAGCGCCGACGATGCCTACCTGGTCATGCGCGGCCTGCCGACCATGAAGCTGCGCTTCGAGGCCCATGACGCCGCCGCGCGCAAGCTCGCTGGCTGGCTGAAGGCCCGTCCGGAAATCACGAAGGTGCTGCACCCCGCTTTCCAGGATTGCCCCGGCCACGAACATTTCGAGCGCGACTTCACGGGCGCCGGCGGCCTGTTCTCGGTGCTGTTCGACGCCCGCTATACCGAGCAACAGACCGACCGCTTCGTCGATGCCTTGACGCTGTTCGGCATCGGCTACAGCTGGGGCGGCGCCAACAGCCTGGTGATGCCGTACCGGATCCAGGGCATGCGCCGCAACTGGCCGGATGCGGGCATCCTGGTGCGCTTCAATGTCGGCCTCGAAGACACAGAAGACTTGATCGCGGATCTAGAGCAGGCGTTTGCGCAACTCTGATACGGGTTCCCGCCTGCGCGGGAAGTCGTTTAGCCGAGTTCCTTGACCAGCGCGGGCACGATCTCGAACAGGTCGCCGACGATGCCGTAGTCGGCCACCGAGAAGATCGGCGTTTCCGGATCCTTGTTGATGGCGCCGATGGTCTTCGAGTCCTTCATGCCGGCCAGGTGCTGGATCGCGCCGGAAATACCCACCGCGATGTACAGGGTCGGCGCGACGATCTTGCCGGTCTGGCCGACCTGCCAGTCGTTCGGCACGTAGCCGGCGTCCACCGCGGCGCGCGAGGCACCCATGGCGGCGCCCAGCTTGTCGGCCAATGGTTCCAGGATCTTGAAGTTGTCGCCGGAACCCATGCCGCGGCCGCCGGAGACGACGATCTTGGCGCCGGTCAGTTCCGGACGGTCCGACTTGGCCAGTTCGCGGCCGACGAAGC
>NZ_JBKFGF010000077.1:0-21126 GCF_051233485.1 Massilia sp. LXY-6 | reverse complement strand
AACCCGCGCATATCAGACTGATCAACCGTCGGCATGCCGCCCGTTCTGCTACCAACCCGCTGCAAAAGCCAAAATCTCTTGTCGCAGTCGTTGACAAGGTCAATACATATCAGCGCAGTCACTTGTACTTGGCTGCCTTCTTGCTGCTGCCATTGATTCCTCCTGACTCCATTTTCCACCTTAACTTGGTGTCTGTGGAATCGGCAGCAGGCCAATTCCCTTCGCGCCAGCGCAGCTCTTCCATCCATCGGTACTGGTCAATGACAGAACTGAACCTGGCGAACGGTCAGGACGCCGGGCTACGGTGGTGCGCCGCGACATCGACCTTGACCTCGATGCCAGCGTAAAGCGCCGCTGGTCCGATTAAGCAACGGCATCGATGTTCATCATCTCGCGTGCGCCTGAAAGTCTGAGTAGCCGCTCAGCAAACGCTTGAATAGAGAAACGGCTCGGATGGCAGTGGCAGGGTTTCCCGTCTGGCGCAGCAATTGCTTCAACGGATGCGACAGTATCTGTCGCTTCCCGACCTAGAATAGTGCATCCCGAATAAATAGGAGAAAGATCATGAGTACCCAGACTCTCACGGACGACCGATACCATACGATCGGCTACATCGATACCGCGGCAGATGGCACGCAGACCGGCAGGAATGCGCACTATCACATCGTTGGATACTACGATCCACGTTCCAACGTTACCACTGACGCCCGCTATCACAAGGTCGGCACAGGCAATCTGCTTGCCGCGCTGATCAGCCGTTGCTAGCGATTCTAAAAAGGCTTCGGAAGCCGGTCGGGCCTAACGCGAACCTGCATGACTTTTCTAACACACAGCTTGGATCTTCGTGAATTCTTCCCTCGTTCGACGCCTCCACGCAAATCGGGTCGGCCGTGACTTCGTGGTCGGCGACATTCACGGTTGTTTCAGCAAATTGTCGGGCGAACTGGACCGCTTGCGATTCGATCGCAGCGTCGATCGCCTCTTCAGCGTCGGCGACCTGGTCGACCGTGGCCCCGAGTCGGCGGCCGTCGTCGACTGGCTGATCCAGCCGTGGTTCCATGCCGTACGCGGCAATCACGAACAGATGGCGCTGGATTACCTCGCCGGTGAACTCGATCCGGACGACTACTGCCATAACGGGGGAGCCTGGTTCATGGCGCTTAGCGGCCCAGAGCAACGACGGATCACTGCCCACTTCAGTGTACTTCCCGTCGCCATGGAGGTTGCTACCCCGACCGGCATCATTGGCATTGTCCATGGCGACTGTCCGTTCGCATCCTGGAGCGAGCTTGTCGCCGAATTGAGCGGTGACGATGCAATTGCGGTTGCAGATATCTGCCTGTCGAGCCGCGAGCGCGTGATCGAAATGGATGAATGCGGTGTCCTGGGCGTGGAACGGGTATTCGTGGGGCACACGCCGGTACCTGGACCGATTTCGCTTGGGAACGTGCATTACATCGACACCGGCGCGGTATTCGGTCGTCCACTCACGGTCAGGCAGATCTACTGATGTGGTACCTTCTCAGTCGGCATGTGGCGGCTCCTCGCTGGTCAACAGCCCGTGTCGGCCCTGTCCGCATTCTCGCAACTTCCCCGAACACCTGACGGAACCACCGCATGCCCAACCTGAACTGGTACAAGTCGCTCGAACAATGCGTGACACTGGACGACATCCGGGCGCAATGGCACAAGCTGCTCGAACAAAACCAGATGATGCCAGCCAATCCAGTACCCGGCTACCATGACGCCATGCTGTCCTTCGTTGGCAGGTGCGCGCTATCTCCGGAGCTGAAGCTGGCCGCGGTGCTCGCACTGGGGTCGGCGTTCGATTTCGACTTCCGGCTCGCGCTGGGCGCGCTCGCGGAGCAGACGATGGAAGACGGCGTGCCCTGGCCCGAATCGGTCAGCGCGTCGGTCTCGGACAACGGCCCCTGCCTGCAGGTGACAACCGGCGACGCCTGGCTTGGCGCCTTCATCGCTGGTCGCTTGGCGGGCCTGCGCGAGACCATGAGCCACGATGGCACAAGACCCGACGACTGGAAGGCCGGGTTCTGGAATGCCTTTCTGAAGATGGCCTGCCGCCATGCCGCGCAGATCGAGGTGCGGCTAGCGCTGCAACATGGCGCGGATCCGGTCGCCGACGATTACGCCGCCGTCCGCGCCGCTGCGCGCGGCATGCATCTCGAGAACAACGCATTTTGCGATTACGGGCTGCCGAACGCGCTTGACGCCGATTACGGGAATACGCTGTTGCAGCTGGTGGAAAGCGGCTTGCCGGCACGTGAGATGCTGGCGATTTCCCTGCGAGCCGCGGCCGAGGTCGACAACACGGCCATGCTCGATTTTCTCCGGGCGCACGGGGCGGATATCCGCGCCGACGGCGACCACGCGCTGGCCGCGGCGGCACGGCACTTGGCGTTCGGCGCCTTCGAGTGGCTGCTCGAACAAGGCGCCGACATCGAAACGCACAATGGCGCGGTACTGGATGCCGCAGTCGCGACGCTGACCGAAGGCATGGTCGAAGAAGTGCTCATGGCCGGCGCGAACCCACGCGTTTGCACCAACCAGGTCATCTGTACAACGTTGGGCCCATCGCCCTACGACCTCTATCCAGAAAAGAGCGATTTCAGCGAAGCGCGCGCCGACATCTTCGCGCTCTTGCTGCGCCATGGCGCGCGTCCGGCCGGGCCCGAGGTCGTTGATGCGCTCAGGCAGGCACGCGACGGGCGACGCGTCATCGAGGCCACCCTCGAACGGGGTGGCCTCTGCGATGATGCGCACAGACTGCTGGATACGCTGGCAGCACAGGCATTTGGGCAGTCGTACGCTGGGCAGCCCCCAGCCTGATCGTTCTGGCCGGTAGGGCTTGCTCTGCCTGCGAGCACTGGCATGAGCAACGTCTTTCCGGACCGCCTACGATTTGCCGACATGCTGTACGCCATCGACAGCGCGCCGCTGGAGCCCTACTTGGCTTCGCTTCCCACGCCGCCGCCGAGGCAGGTGACGCCGTTCTCGCAACGTGGCTATGTCGCGACCTGGACGATTCACCTGAGCATCTTGTATCTGGCCGACATCACATCCCACGCGTACGCCAAGCTGTTTGCCCATGCGGGCGGCCCGATGGCGGCATCCTGGTTCAGCGGCTTCATACACGGCTGGCGTGGCGATGCGCGCCGCACGGGCGAGACCGCCCGCAAATTCTGGGACGATGAAATCGTCATCGAGGTCGCGGCCGGGCGCGTCACGCGGGAATGGGTACTCGATCTCCGGGCCGTCCCTGACCAGACAAGCGAAGAATTGTATCGATCCCTCCCGGCTTTTTTCTTCAAGTTATAAAAGTTTGCCCAATGGAAATGACTCCGCCATAATATTTGTGTTGTTGGAACGAAACTCACTCATCAATTAAGACATGAATCAGAATATGCTGGAAGAAGCGAAGCGCTTCGGGGATGCCCTTGCCGCCTATCTCAAGCCCCATAGGTACGAATTAAAAGACTATGCCTGGCCTATGTCCTCCAAAGCCAGGGAAAAGGCCCGGCAGCTCGGGTTCCCGGTCGGGGACGAGGACGGCGGCGCGCTCGCCACACGCGAACTGCGCAAGGCCATCGCGCAGCGCGTGCGAGATGCCCACGGCCTGTCCGGCGCACAGCGCGAAGCCCGCATGGTGGAATTGTGCGGTTTCGTGATCAGGGTATGGGGAGGCCTTGCCAGCAACCGGGACGAGACCATCGGAGCCTATGCCAAGGTTTTCCTCGACACCTGTCCCCCCGATCTGTCGGCTATCCGGTCGCCCGGCCAGTTGCGTCACCACGCAGGATGCGGTTTTCCCTTCCAGGGTATTTCCAGCTGGTCCAAGTGGCTCAATTTCGTCTGGGGCGACTGGGCACTCATCTATGATGCCCGCATCGCTTTCGCGCTGAATGCGATCCATTTTCGCGAGGGCCTCGACGCGCGCGCATTCCGCGTGCCCGAAGGACGCGACGCACTGCTCAGCAAAATCGATACCCAGTCGCTGGCCGGATTGCGCTACCTTAAACGCCGCGGCGAACAGGTACCTGGGCTGGCCACCGACAACAAGCAGCTGGTCCGCTGGATGGAAGCTGCTCTGGTGCCCGAAGCGGAGACCTACGAATACTATCTGCTCGTCATGCAGCGCGCGCGCGAGGTGCTGGACCAGGACGAACCCTGCTCTCTCGTCGACACCGAAATGCTGCTGTTTTATCTATCGAACCGCCAGGTCGTTCGTGACCTGCTGGTCTCGCTAAGCAGCGCGATCTAGAACGGCTGGCGTATGCCGCCACCCTTGCAAGCGATCGGATGCGAGCCGCGGCAGCGCCACGCGTTCCGGCGACAAACCATCAGGAAACAGGAACCATGAACGCAGAAGACGAAGCAAAGATCATCCAAAGGGCAGAGAACAACGCATTTTCGAAAGCCGAGCTGGTGTCGTATTACGAGAACGCCAAAGCGCGCGGCGCAACGCCACGGGCATTGAAGGCCATCGAAGGCCGCCTGCACAGGGATTATCCCCAGGCCGCCCGTTCGCTGTTCGGCGCCAAGGAGGAACACGCGCTGGAAGTGCTGACCCGCTTGTCGACCGAGCTGAACGCGCATTTCGACTTCGCCGGAAACAAGGTCGAAAACCATATCAAGACCGGGGGCCGCGAGATTTCAGGCACGGCATTCCTGTGCCGTTACGTCTCCTATAAGAACGCTGACAACCAAGGCGCCCAGATCACGCTGGAGCAGTCGTCGTTCGACAGCGAACTGCTGATCACCGTCGACCGCTACCAGACGAATGCGAAGCAACACAACTACCGCGACGGTGTGCCATTCACCATGGGCCAGTTCGACGATGCCGCCCGTTTATACCGGCAATATCTCGAAGAACTAGGCATCCCGCGGCGCCAGACAGTCTGACCGTAGCTATACAGCACCAAATGTTTCCTTGGAAGTGGCGGTAGGACAAGTCATACATTAGGCTATGCGCATGATCTCCGCTTTTCAGATTTCGCTCGCCCTGCAGGTCCCATGTTTGAGTGCGGGCACGCAACATGGCACTTGATGCGAACGATGGTACCGCTCTGAAGTCGCGCCATGTCCGATACCATCAAGAGTCCGTGCTGGACACTGCCACCCGTTGCCAGACTCTGCCGCTGCACAAAAGAAAAAAGCCCCTGAAATCAGGGGCTTCCGTTAATGCAAATGCCTGAGCTTGCCAAGCACTGCCGAGCTGGAAATCACTCCCACTCGATCATTAATGGCTGAGCTAATCCTTTGAATTTCGGCGGATGTTACAGGCGCTGGCTCGGCCATACCATGGTCGATACCATGCCGGGGACTGCAAAAATCTAGCGACATTCAGTCCATGCACTGATTCAGCGAGGAATCAGTCAAGCATTTCGGTCGAGGCCGTCGTGCCTCAACGATTGACAACGCGTGCCGGGATCGGATGAAGGGTCAGACGAGTATGGCTGCCAGCGTCAACATGCCGGGCACCAGGTACAAGCCGGAGGATAATGTTCAAGTCTGCACCTTCATTCAGCCGATGCATCGTCAGGCCGAGCACCGGCAGGATCGGATAGTCACTCATCATCGGGCACAACAGCAACCCGCAGGTGCCAACAGCGCCGGCAGTGTTGGCGCCGACATAAAAATGATCCTGGTGCCGACATTGCGCTGCTGTCCCACCCGCGTTCCTCTCGAGCCCTGATCGGTACTGCATCCGTGCTAGCTCAGGTTGGGTCTGTCAAACCTCGCCCGCTGGGTCAATTTCTTGTCCGCGTCAACACTCTGCTCGCCCCGGATAGGAAAGCGGCCGGCGCTAATCCGTTGGGCCAGCTGAACCAGGTCGGAAGCTAACGAAAAATTTGTCTCTCTTCAAACGTTGAAGAGCCGATGCATTAAGTGCGTTCGGAAGTCTCGCTTAGTGTGAATAAACATGTGAACCAAAACTTCCTTGTCGTTGTATTCATAGACAATTCTGGACTGTCTTACGAGACGCAGCCTATAATTCTCTAGTCCCAGTTCCTTCAGTTCTTCGACCTCTTTGCCAGCTTCCGGATTCAAACCAATGCTGGTGATCGTGGTCTTGAATTCCTCGTTGACGTCGTTCCAAACCGCGTCACCGAACTGAGACTTTACATATTTCTTGATTTCCCGGAAGTCTGGCTTGGCGACATTCAGAATGATCACTCTCCGGCTCATTCTTCATTATCCATTTCCCCAAAGAAAGTCTGCACATCGGTGTAATTGCCTGCACGGTACTCTTTCCGGCCAAGAGCAATCAGACGAAGAAGTGCAAGCTGTTCCTGTTGCCTTTCATATTGGTTGATTTCAACCACCGCCATTTTCGCTTCACCGTTCTGAGTGATGATGAGCGGTTCTGGGTTGACCGCGAAATCCTTGACAATATCGGCCGCATTGCTCTTGAGATACGAAATTGGCTTGATTTGAGTAGCGAGGGTCATTGCGTCGGCTCCATGCGTCCATATAGTTTATGGCCAAATTTAGTCCATATTTAGCCGACAGTCAACAAATTTTGTCTGCCAAGAGAGTTAATTCCACCGCACTTGCGCTACGCAGGCCAGAAAAGCAGCACAGTCCAGTCTCAGGGAAATCCGTTTCGCACCAGCGGAATTGCTGCTTCGGTTCAGCAACGCGGCAGCACCCTCAGCCATCCAGGTCATCGGCCGGTTCCGTCGAGCCCAGCCGGTATCCCATCGCCCGATAGCCCCGCTGACGTTTTTCCCACATCCGTAAAAGCGCCGGGTGGCCGGTATCCACGAAGTCGACGATCCGAATGTCGGTTTTGCTTGCGTGCACCCGGTGCAGACGTCCAGCATACTGCTGCAGCGTGCCCTTCCAAGAAATCGGCATGGCCAGCACCAGCGTATCGAGCGGTGGATGATCGAAGCCTTCACCGACGAGTTTGCCGGTGGCCAGCAAGATGCGGGGAGCGTCTGGCGGCAACGTGTCCAGTTCAGCAATCAGCGCTGCGCGCTGCTTTTTCGACATCCGGCCGTGCAGCGTGAACAGTGCCGGCATTTGACCGTCCAGGGCGGCCCTGATTGCCTCGAGGTGCTCGGTACGCTCGGTCAGCACGAGCACCTTGCGCCCCTGTTCATACGCATCCTTGACTTCGGCAGCGATGGCCTCGGTGCGAGTCGGATCGTTGGCGAGATGCCGAAACACGTCCTGAATGCCGGCATCGGCCGGCAACTCGATGCGGGCAAAGCGTGATCGAGGCAGCACCTTCAAATCGTGCGGCGCGCCAGCCGGCGTGGCCGCCATGTATCGGATCGGCCCGCACTGCATGAAGATGATAGGCTGCTGACCATCGCGGCGGATTGGTGTCGCGGTCAGGCCAAGAACATACTTTGCTTTGGTCCGCTTCAGGATCGCGTCGAAGGAAACAGCACCGACGTGGTGGCACTCGTCCACGATCACCTGCCCGTAGTTCTCGACCAGCGGATTCACCTCGCCCTGCCGCGATACCGACTGCATCACCGCGATATCGATCTTCCCGGTGGGCTTGGCCTTGCCACCACCGATGGTGCCAACCACACCTCTGGCGACACCGAGAAAGCACTGCAGGCGTTCCTGCCATTGCTTGAGCAACTCGGTTCGATGCACCAGCACCAGTGTGTTCACCCCTCGACGGGCGATCATCGCGGCCGCGGTCACCGTCTTGCCAAAGGCCGTCGGGGCGCACAGCACCCCGGTGTCATGATGCAGCATCCGCGACACTGCAGCCTCCTGATCCAGGCGCAAGGTGCCGGCGAAGGCGACCTCAATTGGCTCGCCGCCGAAACGTTCGTCGCGCAGATCACAGGCGATGCCATTGTCCCGCAGCAGGTCAAGCGCTGCATCGAGGCAACCTCGGGGCAAGGCAATGTGCTGCGGGTAGTTCTCCGCGTTCCCGATCACGCGCGGCTTGTCCCACACCGACAAGCGCATGGCCTGTGCCTTGTAAAACTCGGGATTCTGGAATGCAGCCAGACGGATCAACCGGTTGGCCAGTACCTGCGGCAGTTGGGACTTCTCGAAATAGATGAGGTTCGCCAGGGTTACGCTCAGCAACTGGGGCATCGGCTCGGCCAGCTTCTTGATCGACGTACTCTCTTGTTTCCATGGCGTGGCAAGGTCTTCATCGTCAATGAACGTCACGTCCAGCGGATGCACGCCGTCCGTGGCGCGCAGGATGGTCGGCTCGATGTCGTGTCCAGCCATCGGCTGGATGGACGCCAGGAATGTCCATTGATCCGGGTACGAGCGCAGTTCGGCATCGACGAATACGCTGCAGCCGCTTTCGCGCGGCCCCTTCTGCAGCGGCAGCGCGATCAGATTGCCGAAGCCGCCTTTGGGCATCGTGTCCTGGTTCGGGAACAGCCGGTCATAGGATGCAAGCCGCAGTTGCCGGGTGCGCGAGCAGGTATGGCTGATGATGGCCGTGCCCAGGCGCCGGGCATCACTGGCTGGAACGCGGCTGGCGAAAAATACCCATGCGTGTGCGCCCTTGCCTGATCTCGAAATCTCCAGCGCGGCCGGAACACCCAACTCTTCGCATGACTGCATGAAGGCGCGGGCATCGTCGCGCCAATCGGCCTCGTCAAAGTCGACCGCCAGAAAATAGCAGGAGTCGTCCTCCAGCAGCGGGTATACCCCGACCGTGTGCTCGCCGGCCAGATGGTCATAGATGACGGCGTCGGACAGCGGGATCAACAGCCGTTTGCTGCAATCGCCGCATTTGATACGCGGCTTTTCGCAAACCCCGGCGCGCCACTCGTTGGCGCAGGCCGGGGCGTAGCCCGACTTGCCCGAGGTTTTGCTTTCCCAACGGACAGGAAAGACGTCCGTGCGCCCGCGAAACAGACGCCTGAATAACGTCACCTTGTCCGTGGTGGAAAGCCGCGAGGACTCCGGCGGCCGCGCTGCACGTATGGCCGGCAGTGGCGGCCGCCATTCGATGTCGTGGGCTTCGAGCAGCGCGATCAACCGGGCATTTTCGGCCTGAAGAGCGGCTATGGCAGACTGGTCAGCCATCGACTCCGTGCTCAGACAGCAATTCATCGATCTCGTCGCCGACGCCGTAACCGAAGTTGTAGCTGATGCGTCGAACCTCTTCCAGGCGCGTCACAAAGGCTAGTCGCGGCCCGTCGGGCAAGTCGACAATGGTTTTCAGCGCCTGCTGGTACATCCGTACCAGCGCATTGAAATAAGCTTCGTCCTCCAGACCAATATCATTGATGAATCCGGCCGCTCTCTCGCAGTAGAAAACCATCAGTTCAGCCAGCCCATCGGCTTGACCCGATGCCCTCCGGTAGTCGGCGATCGCGTTCTTGGCCTTGGCGACCGACGTGTCCTGGTTCCTGGACACGTCCGGCCACAGCCAACGGTCAATGGTAGCCTTGTACGATTTCAACACGTCGCCGCCTGGCGCAAAGCGGGTGTGCAGGAATGTCCGGTTGTCCTTGCTGGCCAGATACAGCTCATGCACCAGCGCGATCAAGCTGCCGCGGTCATCTTCAGCCAGCTTCGCTTTGACGTCGCGCCACGTCGGGGAGGACTTCTTCTTTTCGGTACTCATCACTCAGGCAATGCGGGTTTATTGTTGTTCATCAGCCAAGCGAAACATGTACCACGCTCGGCGCGTCGGGAGCACATCTCGGCGGGCCGGGTGGCGAATGGCCCGGATAAACTACTGAATTCGTTCGAAAAATATGCCGAGCGAGCTCAGCAATACCATGAGCGATGCCATGGCAATGAAAGTACAGCGCTCTTGCGAGGGGCACCTGGTCGAAACGGCACAATAGTCTTGATCGACGTGGCACGGCGATCCACGAGCTTGCCTGCCTAAGCACATTTTCCCACTTGAGCCGTCCAGATGCAAACCTAGTGCGGCCAGCCGTCCCTGGCGTCGTCAGAACCTCCCGGCCGAGCAGCGCACGATCCCGGTGCCGGGCACTAAAGAGTACGGCCGGCACCCTTCCGATCGAGTACGACGTACGTAACGATCAGCCCGAGGGCCCCAGATGGTCTTGCTTGTTACCTCCTCACCAGAGCTCATTGAAGCCATGCTTCGACCACGATATTCGTACTCGGCCCGGGCAGTCACGCGCGCGATTCTGGAAGCCCAGGGTGTTTGGCACTGCGCATTCCAGGAAGACTCGGCTGGATCGCTACATATCTAGCTTTCACGGGACGCAGGTGATAGGCTTTACCGAAGTTGCCCCGATGTCCACGATGCATCAGAGGCCGATATGAAAACGGGTGCCCGCCGAGTTCAATGTCGCGGATCCGGCCAGGCTCTCCTGCGCGGATTGCGACAACCAGGGTTTCGGATGGGTAGCGCGAAGACGCGACAGCAAAGCGGCCAGATATTCGAACCGGCCGGTCGCATGACTCGAACCGCGCCTTGCCCGCGCGTCATCCAGGTTTTCGGGATCACTCACTGGACGATCCTTTCACTGCTGCGAGTCGTTCGACGAGCACCAGGTCGGCGGTGCGTTGCCGGCATCGGGCCTCATAACTGGCCTGGTTTTTGGTACACGCCAGGCCATACGGTCTGCCCTGCCGTATCGTCACACAATCGACGTCGCAGCGCGCCCTTCGTATCGTGTCTTCCACGTGGCGGCGGTGCGATTCGGCCGCCCTCAATGTCCAGCTCTCACGGGCCGGGTCGTAAGAAACTGCGCGAGCTGCGCGCAATACTCACATGAGCACGGCAGTTTGCTGGCGCGCCGCCAGTCGCACGGTGCCGTCAAGGGCTGTGCGATACGTTCTTCGATGCGCTGGCGCACCTGGCTACGCAAGCGCTCCGACGGGCCGAAAAGCCGCAGTCCCGGATCGCTTGCCACCGCCTGCGCCGCACCCACCAGCACGCCATCCAGCGGACAGGTCGCCATCCAATGTTCGACGACCGCCTCGCCATCTTCCGCAAGACCGGCATCGCGCAATGCGGACAGTGCCGCCACGACTGCGGCCGTATCAATGGCGGCGGGCAGGCGAAGCTGTTCGGCCTGGCGCGGGCTGGAATAACGCCCAAGCAGCGCGTCGACCAAGCGGCATGTGGCCGGCGCCAACCACGCATGCGCATCGTCGCCGGCCTGCGAGCAGTAGCTCACCAGCTCGGCGCACGGCCCGGGCACGAAACTCACGTTGGCGGCAACGATCGCCTCGATCAGAGCGCCTGCTCTTTGCGGCGGCAGCAACAGCGCCGCATCCGCTAAGGCACGGGCCTCGGCGCCACGGAAGCGGCCGGACGCTGCCATCTGCACCAGATAGGTATCGATCAGCGTCGTATGGCGCAAGCGAACCAGGCTGATCAACAGGCGCGCCGCCAGCAGCCCGTCGCGGCCACAAGAGGCTTCCGGGCCGCCCACCATGACGTCGGCGAGTTCGCAAGCATCGCGCCACGCCCTGTTGCCCTGCTGCGCCCCGTGCTGCCGCCAATCCTCGACCAGGTGTTCCAGGTAGGGCAAGCTGGCGGCCAGTGGAGCGGCGCCGATGACGGCCGCGCGCCGGCCACGCGGCCACAACACCAGCGCGGCGCGACGGTACGCGCGGTCGAAGGACGCGCCTTCATTACCGGTCGCCTCGTGGAAGTGCGATTCGTCGGGCTCGGCATTGTCGAAGGCGCCGGCAGGACAAAGTTCATCGTCCAGCAACGGTAGCGCGCCCAGGGGCGGCACGCTGCCGTCTACGGCACGCCAATTCGCCAGGGTGGCGTCATGGTCGAACACCTCGACGATGTCGAAATCGCCATCGTGGTTGTGTTGGTCGTCGTAGTAATACCCTCCCTCCTCCGCGCTGCCGCTTTCCGTGATTTCCAGCAGCGCCAGATGCAATTCGCAACCCGTCTTTGCCGCCGCCGCGGTAAGCACCTGCGCCACCGCCGCGTCGACGTTCTTCAGGGTGTCGAAACCCAGCTCCGCCATGGAGTAGGCATGTTCGAGCGGATAGACCAGCTTGTCCGGCGCAATCCCGGCATCCTGTGCCGCTATCCAGTCCTGCAACAATTCGGCGACCGCACCCACCTCCTCGCCATGCTCCGGCGCCGACAATGGGCCTCTGGCGCCGTTGCGGATCAGGTTATATACCAGCGTCAACCGTGCGCCCGACGTGACCGGCAACACCTCGTGCACGCAATCGGCGTAAAAGGCGGCGAAGGCGGCATCCCCCGGATCCGAGTCCCCCAGATCGAGACGCACTTCGCGCCCCTTGTGACGCACCAGCAATTCACCGCCGGTGTACAGCGAAGGCAGAATCAGCACCAAGGTAGCGAACATGCCCGCCGCCTTCTCGGTATCGCGATGTTCGACAAAGAAGCTGCCAGTGTCATAGATCAGCAATTTGTACAATTCGGCCCGTACCGGCTCCTGGACGCCGAGCCCGTCGGAGGCGCGGGCCACGATCGTGTCGAGTGAGCGTTGCCAGTTGCGCCCCCCGAATGACAGCGCGCCCGCATCGATTTGCCAGGTGCGGCGCACCGCCGTATCGATCATGGTTTGTTCGTCGCGCCCGAATGGCGCCAATTCCGCCTTCGCCAGCAAGGGCGCCAGCTGGCTGTGCTGGAATGGCAGCGACACCATGCCCAGCCCCGCCACCGACAGGTTGGGCGCGGCGATCTCGGCGGTGCCACTCGTAAAGTAATCGCCGTGCCGGCGGATCGTGCGCAACACGGCCGCCAGTGCAGCGCTCGAAAACGTTGCTGAACTCATTATTTATCCTCCAGTGCAGCGACCTGCGCTGCGACATCCGATATATCAAGCCCCTGTATCAAGCCCCTGTAGACGCTTGCCCGCATTCCCACTACCGCACGGCAGCCATCCTTAACCGCTCAATGCGACTGGTCGCACCGGCGACGGTGGCCACGCCACGAAGCCATCTGTGCGTGCAACAACGCAGTTGCGGCCGCCCGGATGGCTACAGTCCATTGACGCATGACCGCCACCGATTGCGTCACCCCTGCGCCAGTAAAGGTATCGAGATATTCGTCCGCCGTCTTGGGCGGATTTTGAAGGAACGCCGACGACCGGCCGCAGCTTCCAATCCGCCAGAAGGATGCAGATCCAGCAGGCCGACAATGAAATCGTCCGGATGCTGGGCCGCAAGGTTGTATGGTTTCAGTGCTGCTGACGGGAAGTCCTTGAGATTGAAAGTCACGATCAGGCTGGCGCCGGAATGGATGGCAGCCGCTGCGACATGGCGGTCGTCAGGGTTTGGAAGATCGATCGATGGAATCATATCCTCAAATCCAGTGACCAGACTGTCCCGAACATGACCATTCATTGATTGGCGCGTCCGGTTCAGCTAGTCTTGGGTCAAATCGGGGCGACCGGCCAGGTCGTTACGCGTCCATTCGTCGTGGATCATGTCGCTCTAGCGCGGCCGTAGAGGGCGAGATGCATCAGCAAGTCGCGCAGCGGTGCTGGATAAAGCACATAGGCGTCATAGACAACGGTGAAGTGCGAACTCATCCAATCAATACCCCATCCCAAGTGCCTGAGCCTGTGCCGCCAACGCATCCAACGCTTCACGCCGCGCGGCATCGATGTGCTTCTTATAGGCGATCACGTCCTGATAGCGGACACGGCGATTTGTGCCGATCTTGTGGAACGAAATATCACTTCTCCACCAGTTGGACCAGAAACGGACGACAGACGTTGAGGGCGTCAGCGGCCTCCTGGGTCGTCAGTTCGGCATGGATGGGGACGATGGACACGGCGTTGCCTTGGCCGATCTCGGTCAGGACTTCCAGAAGCAGGCGCAGCGCCGACGTCGGGATACGCACGGCGCGCACTGCACCCTTATCGTCATGAAAGTCGATCCGTTGGGTGTCCGCACGGGTCTGGAGCACGGTTGAGAGCGCGCGGCCCGACTCGCGGGCGAGCGCGATGTCCTCTTCCGATGGGAGCGTTTTGGGCATAACAGGTGCGTTCATGGAAGTCTTCTCGTGCAGTCGAAAGCCCGCCCGTCCTTCTAAACGAAATAAACGAAAACGCAATAATCGAAACGGCCTTTCCTTACTGGCATGGCTCAAGTGCTTCGGATAACATTGGTACCGCTCTGGTTTTTGCCTTGCCTGGCCATCACAGCGCCTTCGTTACATCGCCGATGATATTCCTGTAACACAACAAAAGGCCGTTGATCATTCGGTTCGAACCATCAACGGCTTGCCTGATTTTCTTTTAAAATCAGTTACTTATACTTTACCCGTCACTCCCACTCAATCGTCGCCGGCGGCTTCCCCGAAATATCATAAACGACGCGATTCAACCCGCGCACTTCGTTGATGATCCGGTTCGACACCCGGCCCAGCAGGTCGTGCGGCAGATGCGCCCACTGCGCGGTCATGAAGTCCAGGGTCTGCACCGCGCGCAGCGCCACCACGTATTCATAGGTGCGGCCATCGCCCATCACGCCCACTGACTTTACCGGCAGGAAGACAGCAAATGCCTGCGAAGTCGCCTCGTACCAGTTCACCGGCGCCTTGCCGGCATCGATGCCTGGCACCATCGGCGCCACGAACGGGGTATTGCGCAGCTCTTCGATGAAGATCGCATCCGCCTCGCGCAGCAAGTCCGCATACTCGCGCTTTACTTCGCCGAGGATGCGCACGCCCAGGCCCGGGCCCGGGAACGGGTGGCGGTAGACCATGTCGTGCGGCAGGCCCAGGGCCACGCCCAGCTTGCGTACCTCGTCCTTGAACAGTTCGCGCAGCGGCTCCAGCAGCTTCAGGTTCAGGGTCTCCGGCAGGCCGCCCACGTTGTGGTGGCTCTTGATGGTCTGGCCCTTCTTGCCCTTCCCTGCCGATTCGATCACGTCCGGATAGATCGTGCCCTGCGCCAGCCACTTCGCGCTGGTCAGCTTCTGCGACTCGGCCTGGAACACTTCGACGAACTCGCGGCCGATGATCTTGCGTTTCTGCTCCGGATCGGTCACGCCGGCCAGGTGCCCCATGAACTGGCTTGATGCATCGATGCGCAAGACCTTCACGCCGAGGTTTTTGGCGAACATGTCCATCACCATCTTGCCCTCGTCCTTGCGCAGCAGGCCGTGGTCGACGAAGACGCAGGTCAGCTGGTCACCGATGGCGCGGTGGATCAGGGCCGCGGCCACGCTGGAGTCAACGCCGCCGGACAGGCCGAGGATGACTTCGTCCGTGCCGACCTGGGCGCGGATCTTCTCGACCGCTTCGCCAATGTAGTCCGGCATGTTCCAGTCGCTCTTGCAGCCGCAGATCTCGTGCACGAAGCGGCCGATGATGGCCTCGCCCTGGGTGGTGTGGGTGACTTCCGGGTGGAACTGCAGCGCGTAGAAGCGGCGCTCCTCGTCGGCCATCGCGGCGACCGGGCAGCTGTCCGTCGAACCCATCAGCTTGAAGCCTTCCGGCATCTCCAGGACCTTGTCGCCGTGGCTCATCCAGACCTTCAGCATGCCGTGGCCTTCATCGGTGACGAAGTCGTTGATGCCGTTCAGGAGCCTGGTGTGGCCGCGGGCGCGCACCTCGGCGTAGCCGAATTCGCGGACCTTGCCGTTTTCGACCTTGCCGCCCAGCTGGGCCGCCATGGTCTGCATGCCGTAGCAGATGCCGAGCACCGGCACGCCCAGTTCGAACACGGCCTGCGGCGCGCGCGGCGAGTCGCCTTCGAGGGTCGAGTTGTGGCTGCCGGACAGGATCACGCCGGACGCGCCGTAGTTGCGGACGAAGTCGTCGCCGATGTCATACGGATAGACTTCGGAGAACACGCCGGCGTCGCGCACGCGGCGCGCGATCAGCTGGGTAACCTGGGAGCCGAAGTCGAGGATGAGGATTTTCGAGTGCATGTAATAGTTTTCAGATGGCGAATACGAAAACGCGGCCCGGAAGCCGCGTCTTGGGGAACTTTACTCGGCGCGGTAGTTCGGCGCTTCCTTGGTGATCTGCACATCGTGCACGTGCGATTCACGCATGCCGGCCGAGGTGATCTCGACGAACTCGGCCTTCGAGCGCAGCTCTTCGATGGTGGCGCAGCCGCAGTAGCCCATCGACTGGCGCACGCCGCCGACCAACTGGTAGATGATGGCCAGCACGCTGCCCTTGTAGGCGACCCGGCCTTCGATGCCTTCCGGGACGAACTTGTCGGCCTTGGCGGACGCCTCCTGGAAGTAGCGGTCGGCCGAGCCTTCGGCCATCGCACCCAGCGAACCCATGCCTCGGTAGCCCTTGTAGCTGCGGCCCTGGTACAGGATCACTTCGCCCGGCGCTTCTTCGGTGCCGGCGAACATCGAGCCCATCATGACGGTGTGGGCGCCGGCGGCCAGCGCCTTCGAGATGTCGCCCGAGTAGCGGATGCCGCCGTCGGCGATGCAGGGCACGCCCGTGCCGGCCAAAGCTTCCGACACGTTCGAGATCGCGGTGATCTGCGGCACGCCGACACCGGCGACGATGCGGGTGGTGCAGATCGAGCCGGGGCCGATGCCGACCTTCACCGCGTCGGCGCCGGCTTCGACCAGCGCACGCGCGGCGGCTGCCGTCGCGATGTTGCCGCCGATGACGTCGACTTGCGGGTAGGTGTCCTTGATCCATTTCACGCGGTCGAGGATGCCCTGCGAGTGGCCGTGGGCGGTGTCGACCACCAGCACGTCCACGCCGGCCTTCACCAGCAGTTCCACGCGTTCCTTGTCCTTGTCGCCCACGCCCACTGCCGCGCCCACGATCAGCTTGCCCTGCGCGTCCTTGGAGGCGTTCGGGTGCTCGTGCGACTTCAGGATGTCCTTCACGGTAATCAAACCGCGCAGTTCGAAGTCGTCGTTGACGACCAGCACGCGCTCCAGGCGGTGCTTGTTCATCAGGCGCTTGGCTTCGTCGAGGTCTGCATCATCCTTCACGTAGACGAGCTTTTCGCGCGGGGTCATCTTGGTGCGCACTTCCGCTTCCAGGTCTTCCTCGAAGCGCAGGTCACGGTTGGTGATGATGCCGACCACCTGCTTGCCTTCCACCACCGGGAAGCCGCTGAAGCCGTGCTGGTGCTGGAGAGCGATCACGTCGCGGATCTTCATCGTCGGCGGGACCGTGATCGGGTCGCGCAGCACGCCGGCCTCGAAGCGCTTGACGCGCGCCACTTCGCGAGCCTGGTCGGCGGGACGCAGGTTCTTGTGGATGATGCCGATGCCACCCTCCTGCGCCATCGCGATCGCGAGGCGGGCTTCGGTCACGGTGTCCATCGCGGCAGACAGCAGCGGAATGTTCAGCGAGATATTCCGGGTCAGCTTGGTGCGCAGGGACGTGTTGGCCGGGAGGATGTTGGAGTAGGCCGGGACGAGCAGCACATCATCGAACGTGAGTGCTTTCTGAAGAAGACGCATAGTGTATTTCCTATAGGCGCAAAAGCGAATTATACAGAAAGTCCCGCCAAACTTCTTCAGGCGGCCAAAAAAAGCCCGATTCAGGGCGATATGGCCCCGAAACCCATCCATTTGGAGAAAAACGACGGCGATTGACACCGCGCAGGAATCATGGCGAAATCCGTCACGTGATAACGCAAGGAAAGTTTCGAATGAGCTCCCCGATCCGATGGCTGCGCCCGCTATGCGCCTGCGCCCTGGCCCTGACTTCCCTGCTTGCACATGCCCAGTACAGCTGGATCGACGGGCATGGCACGCGGGTCTTCTCGGACCGCCCGCCACCGCCGGGCACGCCGCCCGGCCGCATCCTGAAGGCGCCGCGCGGACTGGAGCCGGCGGCGGAACCGGCCGCCGCATCCGCCGCGCCGGCAACTCCGGCAACTCCGGCAACTCCGGCGCCGGACTGGCGCGTCCGCGAAACCGCATTCCGCGAGCGCGCCATCAAGCGCGACCAGGAAGAGCGCGAGGCGCAGGCCAAGGGCCGGCAGGAGCACGAGGCGGAATGCGCCTGGGCGCGCGGCGCGCAAGGGCAATTGACGATCGCGCGCCGGGTCGAGTGGAAGAACAGGAAGGGCGAGCCCGAGCTGATGTCGGACGCCGACCGCGCCCGCGAACTGGACAAGGTCCAGCGCATCCTGCCGGGCTGCGGCTGACGATCAGGCGTTCAAGCGCCCTGCTTCTTGGCCGCGCGCTTGCGCCGCGAATCCTTCGGGTCGGCCACCAGCGGCCGGTAGAGCTCCACGCGGTCACGCTCGCGCAGCACGGTCTCCAGCGTCTTCTTCTTGCCGTAGATGCCGACCGGCTGGGTCACCAGGTTGATCTCCGGGAAGCGCGACAGCACGCCGCTGCCCTCGATCGCCTGGCCGATGGTGGTGCCGGGCGCGACGCGCATCGGATGGATGAACTCCTCCCGCGGCGTGGCGTACACGACGTAGACTTGCAGCGCTTCAGCGCTGGATGCCTCAGATGCCATACACCTGCTCGGCGCGCTTGCAGAAGGAATCGACCATGGTGTTGGCGATCATGCCGAACACCGGCCCGACGATCTGCTCCAGGATCACGCTGGAGAACTCGTACTGCATGTCGAAGTCGATCTTGCAGGCGTCGGCGCGCAGCGACTTGAAGGACCAGACCGCTTCCAGTATCTTGAAAGGCCCGTCGACCAGGTGCATCTTCATCTGGGTCGGGCGCTGGTTGTGGTTGGCGGTGGTGAAGCTCTGCTTCACGCCGTGGAAGTTGATCTGCAGGGAAGCCGTCAGGTTGTCATCGGTCCGCTCGAGCAGCTTCACGCCGCTGCACCAGGGAAGAAATTTTGGATAATCCTCGACCTTTGCGACGAGGTCGAACATTTGCTCGGAGCTATAGCCCAAGAAAACTGATTTGTGCACTACTGCCATTTGTCAGCCGTTTGTTATGATGTTGGATTAACAGTAGTTTAACCGACGCGCGCATTTTAGCTATTTCATGAGTATTATTGATAATAAGAAAGCATTTTTCGACTACTTCATCGAAGACCGCTACGAGGCCGGCCTGGTGCTGCAAGGCTGGGAAATCAAGGCGATCCGCGAGGGCCGCGTCCAGATCAAGGAAGCCTACGTCGTCGTGCGTAACGGCGAACTGTTCCTGTTCGGCGCCCACATCAGCGCCCTCACCGCCGCCTCCGCCTGGAGCCACCCGGAAGCCCTGCGCACCCGCAAGCTGCTGCTGCACAAGGCCGAGATCGACAAGCTGGTCGGCAAGGTCGAGCGCTCCGGCTACACCCTGGTGCCGCTCAACCTCCACTTCAAGGGCGGCCGCGTGAAATGCGAGATCGGCTTGGCCAAAGGCAAGAAGCAGCACGACAAGCGCGACACCGAGCGCGACCGCGATGCCAAGCGCGAAATCGAAAAGGCGATGAAGAACAACCGCCGCTGAGCCAGCACATCGGTATTCCAGCACCTCCACCGGAAGATATGGAATTCGTATCGTTTTCTGGCGAACAGGCGTGTGAATCCGCTACACTGGCCGTTCCACCATCCGAAGCGCATATGTATGTTCGATACCGCCACCCCGCCCAGCACGCCCCCCACCGAGCCTGATATCGTACCGAGCACGATCCAGTTTCCGGTGGTGGGGATCGGTGCGTCGGCAGGGGGGCTGCCGGCGCTGCTGCGCTTCTTCGAGAACATGCCACGCCACACCGGGATGGCCTTCGTGGTCATCCTGCACCTGTCGCCCAAGCACAAGAGCTCGGCCGACCATGTGCTGCAGCGCGCCACCCAGATGCCGGTGGTGCAGGTCGTCAAGGCGGTGGAAATCGAGCCCGACCATGTGTACGTGATCCCGCCCAACCAGCACCTGACGATGGTCGACGGCTTCCTCAGCCTGAGCGCGCTGGAGCGTCCGCGCGGCAACCACATCGCCATCGACCTGTTTTTCCGCACCCTGGCCGAGGTGCACCGCGAGCGCGCGGTGGCGATCGTGATGTCGGGCACCGGCTCGGACGGCGCCGTCGGCCTCACCCGCATCAAGGAACAGGGCGGCGTCACGCTGGCACAGTCGCCCGCCGACGCCGAACACGAGGGCATGCCGGAAGCGGCGATCGGCACCGGCATCGTCGACTTCGTGCTGCCGGTGGTCGACATGCCGCAGAAACTGATCGAGCTGTGGGAAAACGCCCGCATCATCGAGCTGCCGCCGACCGGCGACGGCGAGGGTCCGATCGCCCACCTGCCGCGCCACGACAGCGTCGAGCTGGCCGAGGAGGCGCTGCAGCGCGTGGTGTTCCTCCTGCTGAACCGCACCGGCCACGACTTCAAGCAGTACAAGCGCGCCACCGTGCTGCGCCGCATCGAGCGGCGCATGCAGGTGCGGGGCGTGCACACGCTGCCGGAATACTGCACCCTGCTCGAAGCCGACCCGCGCGAATGCGGGGCGCTGCTGGACGACATGCTGATCGGCGTGACCAACTTCTTCCGCGACCGCGAGGCCTTCGAGGCCGTCGAGCGCGAGATCATTCCCGAACTGTTCAAGGACAAGACACCGACCGACGAGGTCAGGGTCTGGGTCGCCGCCTGCTCGACCGGCGAGGAAGCGTATTCACTGGCGATGCTGCTGGCCGACCACGCCGCCGACATGGCGCACCCGCCGCCGTTCCAGGTGTTCGCGTCCGACATCGACACCGACGCGATCGCGCAGGCGCGAAGCGGGACCTACCCGGCCGCGATCGTCACCGATATCGCGCCGGCACGCCTGCGGCGCCACTTCACCAAGGAAGACGACCGCTACCACATCCGCAAATCGGTGCGCGACCGCATCCTGTTCGCCGCCCATAACGTGCTGCGCGACCCGCCGTTCTCGCGGCTCGACATGGTCTCCTGCCGCAACCTGCTGATCTACCTGAACCGCGAAGTCCAGGCCCGGGTCCTCGAGATGTTCCACTTCGCGCTCAAGCCGGGCGGCTATCTCTTCCTGGGCGGCTCGGAATCGGCGGAATCGGTGGCGGATTTCTTTGTCCCGGTCGACAAGAAGCACCGCATCTACCGCGCCCGCCCGACCTCGCGCGCGATGGCTTCCGGCGCCCAGCTGCCGAGCCACGTGAGCCGGCTGCCGGAATCGATCCAGCGTCCGCCGCCGCGGCGCCAGTTCTCGTACGCGGAGGTGCACCAGCGTGCGCTGGCGCTGGCCTCGCCGCCCTCGGTGGTGCCGGACCGGGAATCCAACATCGTCCACATGTCGCGCCAGGCCGGCCAGTTC
>NZ_JBKFGF010000076.1:0-14793 GCF_051233485.1 Massilia sp. LXY-6 | reverse complement strand
GGAATCGATCCAGCGTCCGCCGCCGCGGCGCCAGTTCTCGTACGCGGAGGTGCACCAGCGTGCGCTGGCGCTGGCCTCGCCGCCCTCGGTGGTGCCGGACCGGGAATCCAACATCGTCCACATGTCGCGCCAGGCCGGCCAGTTCCTGCGCATGGGCGACGGCGAGCCGTCGCGCAACGTGCTGGCGCTGATCATGCCGGAACTGCGCCTGGAACTGCGCAGCGCCCTGTTCCAGGTCCAGCAGGGCAACGCCGGCGTCGAATGCCGCCACATCCTGGTCGGGCTGCCCGACCGCGGCGCGATCATCGGCATGAAGGTCACCCCGTTCCGCGACGAGGACAGCGCCGAGAGCTTCACGCTGGTGGTGTTCAACGAGGTGCCGCCCGAGGTGGCGCCGCCGCCGGTCGGCGCCACGCGCGACGACCTGGTCCTGACCCAGCTCGAGACCGAGCTGCAGCGCACCAAGGAGCAGTTGCAGGAGACCATCGAGCATTCCGAGATCTCGACCGAGGAGCTGCGCGCCTCGAACGAGGAGCTGCAGGCGATCAACGAAGAACTGCGCTCGGCGACCGAGGAACTCGAGACCAGCAAGGAAGAGCTGCAGTCGGTGAACGAGGAGCTCATCACCGTCAACTACGAGCTCAAGGTGAAGGTCGAGGAAACCGGCAAGGCCAACGACGACCTGAACAACCTGATCGCCTCGACCGACATCGCCACCCTGTTCGTCGACAGCGGGCTGCGCATCAAGCGCTTCACCCCGCGCGCGACCGACATCTTCAGCGTGATCGCCTCCGACCTCGGCCGCTCGCTGCTGGACCTGACCCACCGGCTCGACTACGACGAGCTGGCCGACGACGTCAGCGCCACCTTCGATACCCTGCGCCCGGTCGAGCGCGAGGTCCGCAGCACCGATGGCCACTGGTATATCGTGCGCCTGCTGCCCTACCGTACCACCGAGGACCGGATCGAGGGCGCGATCATGACCTTCTTCGACATCACCGAGCGCCGCCAGGCCGAGGAAAGGGCGCGGGTCAACGAAGCGCGCATGCGCATGGTGGCCGAGAGCACCCACGACTACGCCATCATCACCCTCGATGCCGAGGGCCGCACCACCAGCTGGAACAAGGGTGCCGAGCGGATGTTCGGCTATACCGAGGCCGAGATGCTCGGCCACACGCTCGAAACGCTGTTCACGCCGGAAGACCGCGAGCGCGGCGCACGCGAAGCCGAAATGCAGCGCGCCCGCGACGAGGGCCGCTCGGAAGACGAGCGCTGGCACCTGCGCAAGGACGGCAGCCGCTTCTACGCCAGCGGCGTCACCAATCCGCTCGGCCAGGGCGCCGAATACGGCTTCGCCAAGATCGCGCGCGACGAGACCGAGCGCCTGCGCCAGATGAGCGAGCGCGACGAAGCGCTCAGCCACGAGCACCGCGAGCGCACCGGCGCCGAGCATGCCGCGGCGATGAAGGACCAGTTTCTCGCGATCATGTCGCACGAACTGCGCCAGCCGCTCAACATGATCAGCATTAACGCCGACCTGCTGTCGCGCATTCCCGAGGTGCGCGCGTCCGGGACCGCGCAACGCTGCGCGGAAGCGATCCGCACCTCCGTGCACAGGCAGGCCAAGATCATCGAAGACCTGCTCGACCTGTCGCGCGTACGCACCGGCAAGCTGGCGCTGTCGGTGGCGCCGGTCCATGCCGGCAAGGTGGTCGGCGCCATCGTCGACGTCGCGCGCGCCGACCCGTCCGCGCGCGGACTCGAGATCGAGGCCAGCCTCGACGACAGCCTGGTCGTGATGGCCGACACCGTGCGCTTCGAGCAGATCGTCATGAACCTGCTCAGCAACGCGGTCAAGTTCACGCCCCACGGCGGCAGGATCGGGATCAGGCTCGCCGCCGAAGACGGTTCGATGCGCCTCGACGTGTCCGACAGCGGACAGGGCATCGCGCCGGGCAGCCTGGCGAAGGTGTTCGAGATGTTCGGCCAGCCGAATTCCGTCACCACCCGCGCCAAGGGCGGGCTGGGCATCGGCCTGGCGCTGGTGCGCGAACTGGTCAAGCTGCACGGCGGACGCATCGAGGTGCGCTCGGAAGGCATCGGCAAGGGCGCCTGCTTCACGGTCTGGCTGCCGCTGGTCGAACAAGCGGGCCAGGAGGTGGGCGGCACGCCGGGCGAGGCGCCGCTCGACATCGCCGGCCTGCGCGTGCTGCTGGTCGACGACGTCGAGGACGCGGTGCTGGTCATGCAATCGCTGCTCGAGATGTACGGCGCCGAGGTGCAGGTCGCCACCGGCGCCCGGCAGGCGCTCGACATCCTCGGCCGCGAAAACATCGACCTGCTGATCTCGGACATTTCGATGCCCGACATGGATGGCTACGGGCTGTTGCAAGAGGTGCGCAAGATGCCGCGCTACGCGACCCTGCCGGCGGTGGCCGTGACCGGGCTGGCACGCGAGCAGGACATCGCGAAGGCGCGCGAGGCCGGCTTCTCGGCCCACCTCGGCAAGCCGCTCTCGGTCGACCGCCTGCTGGCCATCATTCCCGGGCTGCTGCTGCGGCGGCCCGCGCACTGAGCCTGCTTCCCGGTCAGCGGAAGCAAGGCGGAACCTTGCGGGCGATCCGCGCGAATTCAGCGTCCGTCAGCGGCAGCTTGCGGAACGCTTCCCGGCCGCCCTGTCCCGTGCCGCCAGGCCCGCCAGGCACAGCGCCGCATAGCTGGCGGCGAGGCCGGCCGTCACGCCGCAGGCCAGCTTGAAGGCGCTGCCGAACAGCAGCGGCGCGACCAGGCCCGAGACCAGGGCGAAAGACATCATCTGGATGAAGGCCAGCATCGAGGACGCCAGGCCGCGGTTGTCCGGGAACAGGCTCAGCGCGCCGACCTGGATCGCCGGCATCGCCACCGCCAGGCCGAAGGTGTAGACCATCAGCGGCAGCACGGCCCAGGGCACCGCGACGGCAGCGCCGGCCCAGGCGGTGTAGCCGAGGTTCAGCACGCAGGCGAGCAGCATCAGGCCGAAGCCGATCGCGCGCATCGTCGCCGGTGCATGGCTGGCGGCGCGCTTGCCGCCCCAGGCGGAGCCGATCACCATGCCGCTGATCAGGGGGATGAACATCCAGGCGAAGGCGGTCTCCGGCAGGTGCAGGATCTCCATCACGAAATTGGCCGCCGAGCCGATGTACAGCGACAGCCCGCCGAACGCCATGCCGACCGCCAGCGACAGCAGCAGGAATTGCGGATGGCCCAGCACCTTCAGGTAGTTGCGCGCGATGGCAACGAAGTGGAAGGCATGGCGCTTCGCCGGCGGCAGGCTTTCCGGCAGCAGGCGCCAGCACGTCAGCAGCATGAAGAAGCCGAACAAGGCCAGGAACACGAAGGTGGAACGCCAACCGAAGCTCACGTGCAGCCAGCCGCCCAGCACCGGGGCGATGGCCGGCGCCAGGCCGAACACCATCATGATGTGGGACATGATCTTCTGCGCCTGGGCGCCACTGAAGCGGTCCTGCACGATGGCCTGGCCGATCACCGAGCCGGCGCCCGCCGACAGGCCCTGCATCGCGCGGAAGGCAAGCAGCCAGCCGAAGCTGGGCGCCAGCGCGGCGCCGACCGAGCCGAGGGTGTACAGGGCCAGCGCCACCAAAATCACGGGCCGGCGTCCGAAGGAGTCGGACAGGGTCCCGTAGAACAGCATCATGAAGGCGAACGTGAACAGGAACACGCTCAGGGTCTGCTGCACCGCCACCGGGCCGACCTCGAAGGCGCGCCCGATCGCGGGCATCGAGGGAAGGTAGGTATCGATCGCGAGCGCGCCCACCATGCCCAGGCAGGCCAGGATCACCGTCAACATTCTTTGCATCTGCATCGCCTTCCTATTTTCGAAAGGCGAGATTGTAGCGACAAACGCTCAGGGCCTGTAGAGAGACATGCCGAAGCGCTCGGTGCGCGGCATCCAGTTGCCCTGGTAGTCGGCCGATACCAGCACGCGCTCGGCGCGGCCGATCAGCAGCTTGCGCGGCACCAGGCCGATCATGCGCGAGTCGGCGCTGTTGTCGCGGTTATCGCCCAGCATCAGGTACTCGCCGCTCGGCACCCGCAGCGGGCCGAAGATGCGCGGCGCCACCACGTCCGGCAGCACCTGGATGTGGCGGCGCCCGCCCTTCCCGCCTTCGACCGATTCGGACAGCTGCAGTGCGCGCAGCGTCGCGCCCTGGATCGAGTCCAGCGATTCCGCCACCATGTCGTAGTTGGCGCCCTTGCCGTTGATGTAGAGGCGTTCGTTGCGCATCTCGACCGTGTCGCCGGGCAGCGCCACCAGGCGCTTGATCAGGAGCGTTCCGTCCTTCGGCGAGCGGAAGGTGACGATGTCGCCGCGCGCCGGCTCGCCCATGTGCGCCAGCACCACGTCGGTCAGCGGCACCTTCAGGTCGAAGGCCATGCGGTTGACCAGCACCACGTCGCCTTCCAGCAGGTTCGGGTGCATCGAGGCCGAGGGGATCGGGTTCCAGTCCGCCACCGCCGTGCGGAACACGCCGAACAGGAGCAGGAAGGCCAGAAAGCCTTTGTTGTTGCGCACGAAGTTCTTCACAGCGGGACTCCTCGGGGTTGTTGTCACCCGGAGTTATACGATGCTTTGCCGAGTCAATGCTTAACAGAAAATTAAACCCCGTGTATGCATACTGGGTGCACAATGTAAACACGCTATGTCCGTTTCCGCACTGAACGGCTCCTTGCGCGATCGTATGCTGAGGTACGAAGCAATTTACCGGAATTGATCATGCCTACCACCGACACCGCATCCCGTGATGCCCCGACGACTCCCCGGAAAAAGCGCCGGGTTCCTCCCTTGTCCCTCGCCGCATGGAAGCAATTTGTCCGTGTGGCAAAACCGTACTGGCTGGGTGAAGAAAAGAAGAAAGCCTGGGCCCTGCTCTTCCTGCTCATCGTTCTGATGCTGGTCGACACCAAATTGGCGGTCATGCTGAACAACCAGGCCGGCGAGATGACCTCGGCGCTGGCCGCCAAGAATGGCAACCGCTTCTGGAATGCGGTGCAGGCCTGCCTGTTGACCCTGGCGGTCGCGGTACCCGTGTACGCCTTCTATTACTACATGCGCGATCTGTTCGCCAACCAGTGGCGGCGCTGGCTCACCAACCGTTTCCTCGATGGCTACCTGAACGGGCGCAACTACTACAAGCTGGGTTCCGGCAGCGACATCGACAACCCCGACCAGCGCATCAGCGAGGACATCAACACCTTTACGGGCAGGTCGATCAACTTCCTGCTGATCTTCCTGGGCTCGCTCATGCAGCTGGTCGCGTTCAGCGCCGTGCTGTGGTCGATTTCGCACCTGCTGGTTGGCGTGCTGGTGGTGTACGCGCTGGTGGGCACCGTGGTCGCCCTGTACGTATTCGGCAACCCGCTGATCCGGTTGAATTTCTGGCAGTTGCGGCGCGAGGCGGATTTCCGCTTCAGCCTGATGCGCTTGCGCGAAAACGCCGAATCGATCGCCTTCTACCGCGGCGAAGCACAGGAACGCGCCCACATCGACAGCAAGTTCGGCCCGGTGATCGATAATTTTGCCAGGCTGATCAAGAAGCAGCGCGGCCTCAACTTCTTCCAGCGCACCTTCAGTCAACTCACCCTGGTGCTGCCGGGCGTGATCCTGGCCCAGGGCGTGCTCTCGGGCGAGCTGGAAGTGGGCCGGGCGATCCAGGCGACCGGCGCGTTTACCGCCGTGCTCGGCGCGGTGGGCGTCATCGTCGACAACTTCGAGAGCCTGAGCCGCTTCGTGGCGGGCATCGACCGCCTGCAGGGATTGTCCACGCTGCTGCTGCCGGGCGCCGGGGCCACGGCGGCCGCCGGCGACCAGCACCCGCATATCCAGACGGGTCCCGGCGCGCAGCTCGAACTGGAATCCCTGACACTGCATCCACCGCAATCCGACCGGGTCCTCATCAAGGACTTGAACCTGGTGCTGAAGCCGGGCGATGCACTGCTCATCACCGGCGACAGCGGCTGCGGCAAAAGCTCGCTGCTGCGCGCGATCGCGGGCTTATGGGATACGGGCAGCGGCATGATCCGTCATCCGCCCCTGGAAAATTTCTTCTTCCTGCCGCAGCAGCCCTATCTGCAGTCGGGTACCCTGCGCAGCCAGCTCATCTACCCCAGCGTGCAGTCGGGCCTGAGCGACGAGGCGCTGCTGGACATCCTGGAACAGGTCCATCTGCCGCACCTGGCCGGGCGCGTGGGCGGCCTGGACGCCGTGCAGGACTGGGAAAAGCTGTTGTCGGTCGGCGAGCAGCAGCGCCTGGCCTTCGGCCGCGTGCTGGTGCACGAGCCCGGCATCGTCATCCTCGACGAAGCAACCAGCGCGCTCGACAGCGGCAACGAAGCCTCGCTGTACGGGCGCCTGCGCGACACCGGCACCACCCTGATCAGCATCGCCCACCGCGCCGCGGTGCTGCGCCACCATACCCATGTGCTGCGCCTGAAGGGCGACGGCGCCTGGGAAGTGCATGCGGCGGACGGGTACCAGTTCGACGAACCGGCGGATCCCTTGCCCGGCGGCGGCGACAACCCGGCGCCTGCGCGGCCGGCGCGCGAGGCGGCAGGCGCGCTCAGTGCGGCGGCTTCGCCGGCTTGAGCAGGTGCCAGGCGCCGACCGCCACCGGCGCCCCGAGCCCGGCCACCGACAGCAGGTCCCACCAGCCGTCGCCGAGCAATCCGGCCACCAAGCCGAGCGCGGTCAGGACGCCGAGCAGGATCGGCATGCCCCACAGGGCGCGAAACGCCGCCGTCACCGCGGCTCTCCTTCGCCGGCCAGCGCCGGCTGCGGCGCGGTGCGGGCCGGCGCCGCGGCCTTGGCGGCGCGGCCGCGCTTGAGCCACAGGTACAGGCCGCTGCCCAGCACGGCGATGGTCGCCAGGTCGAGCAGCGCCCACAGGAACTGCATGCCGGCCCCGCCGTAGTCGCCGAAGTGCAGCGGCTGCGACAGCAGCAGCGCCGTCAGGTACCAGGGCAGCGTGCGCTGGTCCGTCACCTGGCCGGTCCCGGCATCGACCAGCACCGGCTTGTACAGGCGCGCGGTGAGCGCCTGGTCGCCGCGCATGTAGATGCCGTAATGGTGCGCGCTGGCGAAAGGCGTGCCCGGGAAGGCGATGAAAGCGACCTTCATGCCCGGCTGTACCGCGCGCGCATGCGCCACCGACTGTTCCATCGATGCCAGCGCGGCCGGCGGAGGCTGTCCTTCGTAGGGTTTGACCATGGCCGCGATCTCGGTCGCCTGCCAGACCTGCAGCAGCACGTCGGCCAGGGTATTCACGACCCCGGTCGCGCCCACCGCCAGCGTCCACACCAGGGTCACGATGCCCAGCAGGTTGTGCAGGTCCAGCCATTTCAGGCGCGCGCTGCGGCCGTGGCGGACCGCGCCGAATTCGAGCTTGCGCATGAAGGGCGCGTACAACACCACGCCGGAGACGACGGCCACCAGCAGCAGCAGGCCCATGAAGCCGAGGAAGAGTTTGCCGGCCACGCCGGCGAACAGGTCGACATGCAGGTGGAACAGGAAGGACATGAGGCCGCCGCCTTCGATCGGCGGCTCGGCGACGTAGCGCGCGGTGCGGGCGTCGACCGCGATCGAGACGAAGCCGGGATCGTTCGGGTGCTTGCCCATGGTCAGGAACCACAGTGCCGGCTCGTCCGCCTCCTGCGACATGTACATCATGAGCTTGTCCGGGTAGCGCGCCTTGCCGGCGGCGATCACGCGATCGAGGTCCGCAAGCGGCGGCCTTGCCCCAGCTTGCGTGGACGGCAGCGCCGGCGCCGCGACCTCGTTGCCCAGCAGCTGGCCGATCTGGTGGTGGTAGATCAGCGGCAGGCCGGTCAGGCACAGCAGGAGCATGAAGACGGTGCAGACCAGGCTGCTCCATTTGTGGATCCAGGACCAGCGGCGGAGGGAAACGGGGGACATGGGTCAGATAGTAATAGTTCTCATTTACGAAATCAAGCACGCTGGCTATAATGAGAACTATTCTCATCAAAAAGAACACACGCACCATGACCACGAAACTGACTCCGCTCGCCCTCGCCGCCCTGCTGTTCGCCGCTTCGTGCGCCCAGGCCCAGGAAGCCCAATCGGACGCCCAACCCGGCATCGCCACCGTCGTGGTGAGCGCCTCGGCCGACGCGTCGGCCCAGGGCCTGCCGGCAGCCTACGCCGGCGGCCAGGTGGCGCGCGGCGGCCGCCTCGGCCTGCTGGGGAATGCCGACATCATGGACATTCCGTTCAACGCCACCAACTACACCCAGGCCCTGATCCAGGACCAGCAGGCCAGGAGCGTGGCCGACGTGGTCCAGAACGACCCCTCGGTACGGGTAGCGCGCGGCTTCGGCAACTTCCAGGAACTGTACGTGATCCGCGGCTTCGCCGTGAATTCCGACGACATGGCCTACAACGGCCTGTACGGCCTGCTGCCGCGCCAGTTCGTGGCCTCCGAACTGCTGGAACGCGTCGAGATCTTCCGTGGCGCGAACAGCTTCATCAACGGCGCGGCCCCGGGCGGCGGCGGCATCGGCGGCGCGGTCAACCTGGTGCCGAAGCGCGCCCCGAACCGCCCGCTCAACCAGGTGACCGTGGGCGTGGAATCGGGCGGCCAGGCCTATGGCGCCTTCGACGTCGCGCGCCGCTTCGGCGACGGCGACCGGGCCGGCATCCGCATCAACGCCGTGCGCCGCGACGGCGACACCGCCGTCGACCGCGAATCGCGCGAGCTGAACGTGCTGTCGGTCGGCATGGACTACCGCGGCAACAACTATCGCCTGTCGGCCGACGTCGGCTTCCAGGAGCACAAGCTGGACAATGCCCGCCCCAGCGTAACGGTCGGCGCCGGCCTTGCCGTGCCGGGCGCGCCCGATGCGAGCCACAACTTCGCCCAGCCCTGGACCCATTCGCTCGAACGCGACACCTTCGGCACCCTGCGCGGCGAGGTCGACCTGGCGCCGAACGTGGTCGGCTGGGCCGCCTTCGGTGCCCGCAACGGCAGCGAATTCAATGCCCTGACCACGACCACCACCACCGACAACAACGGCGGCCTGAACATGGGCCGCTTCGACAACCAGCGCAACGACCGCACCCGCACCGGCGAGATCGGCGTGCGCGGCGAGCTGCGCACCGGCGCCGTCAAGCATACCCTCAGCGCCAGCGCCTCCGCTTTCGAGATGAAGTCCTTCAACGCCTACGGCCTGAGCGACTTCGCCGGCTGGTCGACCAACCTGTACCGCCCGGTCGACGTCGCCGCGCCCTCGCCCACCTTCTTCACCGGAGGCTCGATGGCGAACCCGCTGCTGACCCACAAGGCGATCCTGGGCAGCTATGCGGTCGCGGACACGATGGCGCTGCTGGACGATGCGCTGCGCATCACGGTCGGCGTGCGCCGCCAGCGCATCAAGGATTACAGCTACGACTACAACAGCGGCGCGCAGAATGCCGGCTACGATCAGAGCGCCAACACCCCGGTGGCCGGCATCGTCTACAAGCCGATGAAGAACCTGTCGCTGTACGCGAACTATGCCGAAGCCCTGCAGCAGGGCCCGACCGCCTCGGGCTTCCCCGTGGTGCCGGTCAACCAGGGCCAGGTGTTCGCGCCCTATACCTCGCGCCAGAAGGAAGTCGGCGTGAAATACGACAGCGGCAAGCTGGGCATGAGCGCGGCCGTGTTCAGCACCGCGCAGCCGCTGAGCGGGATCCAGGACCGGATCTTCGGCATCTTCGGCGAGCAGCGCAACCGCGGCCTCGAGCTGTCGGTGTTCGGCATGCCGATGCATGGCCTGCGCGTGCTGGGCGGCCTGACCCTGCTGGACGCCGAGCAGCGCCGCACCGCCGGCGGCGTCAACCAGGGCAAGGATGCGATCGGGGTGCCCGGCACCCAGCTGAACCTGGGCACGGAATGGGATGTCCCGGGCGTGCCGGGCCTGTCGCTGAACGCGCGCGCGCTCTACACCTCGAAGCAGTACGCGGATGCCGCCAACACCCAGCGCCTGCCGTCCTGGACCCGCCTCGACCTGGGCGCGAACTACCTGACCCGCATCATGGACCGCGACGTCACCCTGCGCGCGCGCGTCGACAATGCCTTCGACCGCAACTACTGGGCCTCGGCCGGCGGCTATCCGGGCGCCGGCTACCTGGTGCTGGGGGCGCCGCGCAGCTTCACAGTGTCGGCTACCGTCGACTTCTGACGACGCTGACGCAGGCCGCGCTCAGTGCGGCCTGAGGTCGTCCTTCAGGGCGGCCAAGGCCATCTTCTCGACCAGGCCGGGGGCGACCAGTTTAAGCAGCCGGCCCAACTTGCCTTTGCCCGTCATCACGACTTCGCGCCGGCGCTTCTCCATGCCGTCGACGATCAGGCGCGCGCATTCCTGCACCGGCATCGCGCCGTCCTCGCGCAGGCCGCTGCGGCCCATCTCCTGGCCCAGCGCATTGAAGCCGCGGTAGCGGATCCGGGTATCGACCACGCCCGGATAGGCGATCGTTACCGACACCCCTGCCCCTTTCAGTTCGGCGCGCAAGGCCTCGAAGAAGCCGGTCATCGCGAACTTGCTGGCGCTGTAGGCGGTACGCCCCGGCACGCCGACCAGCCCGGCCAGCGAAGACACGGCGACGATCCGTCCCTGCGCTGCTTTCAGGTGCGGCAACGCGGCCTGGGTGCACCAGACGCTGCCCCACAGGTTGATGCGCATGAGCTCCTCGTACCAGGCCAGATCGGGCACCTCCTCGAACAGGGCATGCGCCGAGCGGCCGGCGTTGTTGACCAGGACGTCGATGCGGCCGAAGCGCTCGATGGCGGCGGCGACCAGGCGCCGGCACTGCTCCCGGTCGGCGACGTCGGTCGGCACGGCCAGCGCCTGCGCGCCGAGCGCCATGCACTGCCCCGCCACCTGGTCCAGCTTGTCTTTGTCGCGCGCGGCCAGTACCAGGGCCACGCCGCTGCCATCCCGGGCCGCCAGCCGGCGCGCGATCTCGGCGCCGATGCCGTCCGAGCCGCCGGTGATGACGACGACGTGCATTCCTGCTGCGCTCATTTCTGTGTTTTCACGATCTGCAGCGCGCTGGCGATCAAGCCGCTCATCTCGCCCAGGTTGGCCGGCACGATGATCGAGTTGTTGGTCTTGGCCAGGTTGCCGAAGGCGCGCACGTATTCTTCGGCCACGCGCAGGTTGACCGCGTCGACGCCGCCGGGGCTGCGGATCGCGTCGCCCACCTGGCGCAAGGCGGTCGCGCTGGCGTCGGCCAGGGCCACGATCGCGGTCGCCTCGCCCTGGGCGCGGTTGATCGCGGCCTGTTTCTCGCCTTCGGAGCGGGCGATCGCCGCTTCGCGCTCGCCGCTGGCGATGTTGATCGCTTCCTGGCGCCGGCCTTCGGAGGCGGCGATCAGGGCGCGCTTCTCGCGCTCGGCGGTGATCTGGCGCTGCATCGCGTGCAGGATCTCGGCCGGCGGGGTCAGGTCCTTGATCTCGTAGCGCAGCACCTTCACGCCCCAGTTGGCGGCCGACTCGTCGATCGCGTTGACGATGGTCGTGTTGATGTGGTCGCGCTCCTCGAAGGTCTTGTCCAGCTCCATCTTGCCGATCACGGAACGCAGCGTGGTCTGGGCCAGCTGGGTGATCGCCGTGATGAAGTTCGACGATCCATAGGACGCGCGCATGGCGTCGGTCACCTGGAAGTACAGGATGCCGTCCACCTGCAGCTGGGTGTTGTCCCTGGTGATGCAGACCTGGGGCGGGACGTCGAGCGGGATCTCTTTCAGGCTGTGCTTGTAGGCGATGCGGTCGATGAAGGGCACCACGATATTCAGGCCGGGCGCCAGCGTCGCATGGTACTTGCCGAGGCGCTCGACCACCCAGGCGTGCTGCTGGGGCACCACGTTGATGGTCTTGAAGACGAACACCAGCGCGACGATGAAGATCACCAGTGCCACCGTACCGAATGAGAATTCCATGAGCATCCCTTATAGATGAGTTGTAATCTGAAGCAAATCTTATGAGTCAGGAATTCGACACCACCAGCCGGCTCCCCAGCACCTCGACGATGCGGAAGTCGCCGGCCTGCGGCGTCGCGCCCTGGCCGAGCTCGACGTCCCACAGCGCGCCGCGATACATCACGCGCGCGCGGCCGTTGTCCCAGCCGGGCACGGTGACGCGCTGGCCGATATCGAGGTTGACGTTGCGGTCGCGCGTGGCGTCGTGCCGGGCCGGGCGGCCGAAGCGCGAACGGTGCAGCAGCGCGGTCGCCAGCACGCCGACCGCAGCCGCCGCGATGGTCTGCACGGGTCCGCCGGCACCAAGCAGCGCCACGATCCCGCCGACCGCCAGCCCGATGGCGATCATCAGCAGGTAAAACGTCCCGGTGAACAGCTCCAGGATCACGAGCACGCCGGCCGCTACGAGCCAGCCCATCCATTCAGCCATGGCTTCCTCCTCCTCTTTTCACGTTTGTCTCGAAAAAAAGTCAAAAACCCTCGTCTCCCTGCATGGGTGACGAGGGTCAGCGTTGCCGTTGATCGTTTTAAGGTTGACTTGCATAGACATGTCGTTACTCCTAGTCTACCGCTTCTGTACCCGGAGTCAACGAGCAGTTGCGCGTTTGCCATCGCGCGGGAGAAAACCACTGTTAAGGTAGGGTTTTTCGTCAAATTTTGATACCATAAGGCAATTAATTTCTTCGACTTCCCGCTTCCCATCCCATGTTGATCGTCGTAAGCCTGCTGCTGGTGACGATGGCCCTGTCCGCCGTCATGCTGCTCGTGCTGTCGTCGCTGCGCCACAGCGGGGCGCGCGGCATCCGCGAGTGGTTCGCGGCGAACGCGATGGCGGTCGTGTCGCTGACGCTGTTCGCGGCGCGCGGGGGCGGTGCCTGACATCCTGTCGGTCGAGGTCGCAAATACCCTGCTGCTCGGTACCACGGTCACGATGCTGGCGGGCTACCGGCGCCACCTGGCGCTGCCCGTGCCCTGGCGTCGCCTGGGCGCCTGCGTCGCGCTCGGCCTGCTCCTGATCGTCATCCTGCACCATGGCGTCGACTCGGTCGGCGCGCGGGTGGTCGCGATGTCGGTCCTGCACGCCGCCCTGTGCCTGGAGATGGGCCTGCTGCTGGCGCCGCGGCTCGCGCGCGCCGGACGCCGCTACCCGATCCTGTTCACCGTCTGCGCGGCCTACGCCAACGCCGCCGTCCAGCTGGTGCGCGCGCTGGTCTACGGCGCCCAGCTGGGCGGCGCTTCGGTGCCCTGGGACGACGCGACCCTGAGCATGGTCTTCTTTTCGGCCGGCGCGCTGGCGCTGCCGGCGCTGACCCTGGGCGCGGTCATGATGGCGAACGCCGACCTGATCGCCCGCGCCCGGCATGCGGCCGACCACGACCACCTCACCGGGGCGCGCTCGCGCCGCGCCTTCTTCGACCTTGCCGCACGCGAACTGGCACGCACGCTGCGCCGTGGCGGGCCGCTGTCGCTACTGCTGTTCGACGTCGACCACTTCAAGCGCATCAACGACACCTACGGCCACGCCACCGGCGACCGGGTGCTGGCCGACATCGTCGAGCGTACCGGCGCGGTCGTGCGCAGCATCGACACCGTCGCCCGCCTGGGCGGCGAGGAATTCGCGGTGCTGCTGCCGGACACCGGCGCCGACACCGCGCTGCTGGTGGCCGAGCGCCTGCGCGGCGCCCTGGAGCGGGCGCCGGAAGGCGTGATTGCGGCCGGCTACACCGTCAGCATCGGCGTCGCCACACTCGACCCGGGCGAGAGCATCGACGCCATGCTGTCGCGCGCCGATGCCGCCCTGTATGCGGCCAAGGCCGGCGGGCGCAATATGGTGGCCGACGCGCGTGCGCTGCCGGCGCAAACCGCGCAAACGGTTTAGATCGTTTTTATATCGTCAGCGCGAAAGGACACCATGCTCACGCTCGCCAAGTACGCCCTCCTTTTTGCGCTCACGGCGCTGGCCGAAATCGTCGGCTGCTACCTGCCGTGGCTGGTGCTGAAAGCCGGCAAAAGCACCTGGCTGCTGCTGCCGGCCTGCGTCTCGCTGGCCCTGTTCGCCTGGCTGCTCACCCTGCATCCCAGCGCGGCCGGCCGCACCTATGCCGCGTACGGCGGCATGTACATCGCGGTCGCGCTGGCCTGGCTGCGGGTGGTGGACGGGGTGGCGCTGACCAGCTACGACCTGCTCGGGGCAGGACTGGCGCTGGCGGGCATGGCGGTGATCGCGCTGCAGCCGCAGGGCTGAGGCAAAGAAAAAGGCGCTGTTCGCGTTAAGTGTTGAATCTGCCCAGCGCCGCTCTCAGGAAGGCATCCGGGCTGGCGATGCGTTGCCCGTCGAGCGCCCAGCGCCAGCCGAAGTAGTGCGACAAGTAGCGGCTGGCGATTCCGCGAAACGGGACCAGCCAGGCGCGCATCCGGCTGTGATAGGCGTTGACGTTCTGGATATGCAGCGCGCCACGCTTGCGCACACCGGCGCTCGGGTTGACGGCCTCGTGCGAGATCCCGGCTTCCCGGGCAAATGCCGGGTAGGCTGCGTGGCTGTCGGTCACGAGCAGCACGTCGCGCTCCAGCCGCGGGCCCAGGTGCTCAAGCAAATGCTGCTTGCTCAGCGCGCCCTTGCCGGTCACGGCATCGATGGTCCGGCCGCTACGGTCGCGCGCGACCAGGATGCACATCTGTTCGTTCGAGATGCCGCGCTTTGTCGCTCTGCCGCCGCGTTTTCGTGGCGGACGGTCGAGCTTGCGGGATCCTTTATGGGATT
>NZ_JBKFGF010000075.1:0-10072 GCF_051233485.1 Massilia sp. LXY-6 | reverse complement strand
TGCGCGGCATCAGCTTGTCCTGGCAGTAGGCGCTGGCGGCGTCGCGCACCATGCGCTCTTCGTCGTTCAGCTGCGCGTTCAGCAGCAGCGGGTCATCCCAGTGAAATTGGGCTTTGCGGGGCGAATCGGAACGGCTCATGGGACTCCTGTCGCAGAAGAATCTTATTGGACGTGGGCGGTCTGCGCTGCCCGAGTCTGGCCATTATAGAAATTGTCTTCTTTCGTGGCTTTTCTAACTGCGACAGCGATTTTCACTTTTCTCGCTGGAAGACGCGCACTGCCACTGAACACCGGGGTCAGAGTCCAGGCAGGCAACACCGGACTCTGACCCCTCCTCTCCTACGTCGAGCCGAACTGGCCGCCGTGGAAGATCAGCGCCGGCTGCGCGTAGACCTCGCACTCTTCGACTTCGCCGACGAAGATCACGTGGTCGCCTTCCGGATAGCGGCTGCGGTTATGGCATTCGAACCAGGCGGCCACGCCTTTCAGGATGGGCTGGCCGGTGCGCGAGAGTTCGTAGTCGGTGCTGGCGAAGGGATCGGCGCCACGGCGCGAAAAGCGCCGCGCCACGTCTTCCTGGCCGGCGGACAATATGTTGATCACGTAGTGCGAATTGCCGCTGAAGATGGGCATGCTGTTGGCCTTGTCGGACAGGCTCCACAGCACCAGCGGCGGTTCCAGCGAGACGGAATTGAAGGAACTGGCGGTCAATCCACGGAAACTGCCGTCGGACAGGCGGGTGGTAATGACGGTAACGCCGGTCGCAAACTGGGACAGGGCCTGGCGGAAATGCGCGGAATCGAAACCGCGCTCGGTGGCGCGGGGAGATCTGGTGTTCATTTGCGTCATTATGCCATCAATGGCGCGGCGCTCCGGGGCCGCTTCCACAGCCGATATGCACAGGCCTGCGCTTTCGGTTACAGTGAAGCCATAAATAACGGCCCATTTGCCAACACATTTGCCAGCTTATCTGTAGAGGACCGAGTATGAATCAGCAATCAGCAACCGAAGTGGCGATCCTGGGCGGCGGCTGTTTCTGGTGCCTGGAAGCGGTATATCTCGAGGCGCGCGGCGTGACCCGCGTCGAATCTGGATACATGGGCGGCAGCGCGGCTCATCCCACGTATGAACAAGTGTGCGCCGGCACCACCGGGCATGCGGAAGTGGTGCGCCTGGAGTTCGACCCGAACGTGATCAGCTACCGCGACATCCTGGAGATCTTCTTCACCATCCACGATCCGACCACCCTGAACCGCCAGGGCAACGACGTCGGCACGCAGTACCGCTCGGTCATCTTCTTCACCTCGCCCGAGCAGGAAGCGACGGCGCGCAAGGTGATGGCGGAGATGGCGGCGGTATGGGACGCGCCCATCGTCACCCAGTTGCTGCCGCTTGACACTTGGCACAAGGCCGAGGACTACCACCAGAACTACTTCGCGCAGCACCCGCTGCAGGGCTACTGCGCCTTCGTGGTGGCGCCCAAGGTGGCGAAGTTCCGCAAGACTTTCGCCGAGCGCCTGAAATAAACCTCAATGCCGGGTCAGTACATCCCCGGCGATGCCCGCTTCGTACATGTAACGCCGTGACCACGGAATCTGTGCCGGATCCTGGCCGGCCTTGCCGCACACGATCTGGTACAGGCTGATCCAGTCGTGGGCGAACGCATAGGCGCAGCCGGCCAGGTAGACGTGCCAGATCCGGAAGGTTTTCGGATTCGCCAGCTGGCGGATGCGTTCGGCGTTGTTCTCGAAGTTCTCGGTCCAGATCGCGCAGGTGCGCGCATAGTGGCGGCGCAGGTTTTCCACGTCGCGCACTTCGAGGCCGCCTTCCTGCATGGTACGGATCACGGTCGACAGGTGGGCCAGCTCGCCATGCGGGAATACGTAGCGGTCGATGAACTCGCCGCCGCCGTAGGGGCTGGAGCGCTGTTCGACGTCGGTGGTCGTGATGCCGTGGTTCATTGCCACGCCGCCCGGCGCCAGCAGCTTGTTGATGCGGCCGAAGTACTCGGGCAGGTGCTGCACGCCGACGTGCTCGAACATGCCGACGCTGGTGATGCGGTCGAATTCGCCGGTCACGTCGCGGTAGTCCTGTAGGCGGACTTCGATCCGGTCCTGCAGCCCGGCCCGGGCCACGCGCTCGCGCGCCAGCTCGAACTGGTTCTGCGACAGCGTCACGCCGACGCAGCGGGCGCCGAACTTCTGCGCCGCGCGCAGCACCAGCGCGCCCCAGCCGCAGCCGATGTCGAGCAGGGTATGGCCCGGCTGCACGCCGATCTTGGTCAGGATGTGGTCGATCTTCTTGGTCTGGGCCGTGGCCAGGTCTTCGTCGCCGTTTTCGAAGTAGGCGCAGGAATACACCATCGCCGGGTCGAGGAATTCGCTGTAGAACTCGTTCGAGACGTCGTAGTGGTAGCGGATCGCCTCGGCGTCCTTTTCCCGCGTGTGCGGCGAGACCAGGCGCAGCGCGCTGGCGACCCGGCTGGCGCGCGGCGCTTTGCCGGTGGATTCGGCCAGGGAGTTGCCGATATCGATCATGTCCGCCGCCCGCCCCTCGATCTCGAGCGCGCCTTCGACATAGGCTTCGCCCAGGTTGTCGAGGGTCGGCGACAGCAGGTAACGCAGGCCGCCCGGGCCCGGCACGCGGATCTTCACGCGCGGCTGTTCAGAGGACAAGTCGACCTGCTCGCCGTTCCATAATTCCACGCGCAGCGGCAGGTTGTACTTGTTGCGGATGCCTGATGTCCAGGCGGATAACTTCAGCTGGTCGAACACGCGAAACCCTCCAAAGGCCGGCTTCACAGCTGGCTTTACGGGAGCATTGCCGAACCTGCTGCGCGTTGCATTGTTGGTCTGCGAGGTTCGCTGTACGCTCGTACAGCTGCGCTTCTCGTCCAACATTGCTGCCGCTTTTTACGGTTTGGGAATGCCCCTTACGGTTGCAAACGCTGCCGCGTCCAGCTGCCATCTTCCTGCCGCGTATAGACGATACGGTCGTGGAAGCGTGAACGCCGCCCCTGCCAGAACTCGATGCGTTCCGGCACCAGACGAAAACCGCCCCAGTCGTGTGGCCGCTGCGGCGTTTCGCCAAACTGTCGCGCGACGTCCTCGTAATTGTGTTCGAGGGCTGCGCGGCTTGCGATCGGCGCACTCTGGTGTGAGGCGATCGCCGACAGCCGGCTCTTCAGGGGTCGGCTGTTAAAGTATTTATCGCTTTCTTCGGCCGAGGTGCGCTCGACTCTGCCTTCGATCCGCACCTGCCGTTCAAGTTCGCTCCAAAAGAATAGCAGAGCCGCAAAAGGGTTGCCGTTCAGTTGCTGGCCCTTCTGGCTGGCGTAGTTCGTGTACCAGGTAAAACCGCGGGCGTCGAACTGCTTGACCAGCACGATGCGCGAACTTGGCCGGCCGCGCTCGTCCACGGTCGACACGCCCATCGCGTTCGGTTCGTTGACCTCGGCCTTCAGGGCTTCCTCGAACCAGCGGGTGAACTGCTGGATCGGGTCGTCGGCGACGTCGCGCTCGTCCAGGCTGGCCTGGCCATAATCCTTGCGCAGGTCGGCCACGCGCTCGCCGACGGACATTGCGGCAGCCGATGCTGCGGCAGCCGATGCTGCGGCAGCCAATGCTGCGGCAGCTGCCGTGCTTGCCGGCGCTGCTACGCTGCCGCCAGGCATCGCCACGTCCGGAACGGTAGCGGCCGGCGTGGGTTCGATGCCGCGGCGGCGCTGCATGGCCTGGCTCAGCCGGGTCATCTGCTCCGGACCGAACAGGCGCAGGGCCATCGGCGCCAGCATGCTTTCCTCGCGTTCCATATGCCCCAGGTAGCGCTGGGTGAAGCGCTGCACGCCGCCGCTCGACAGCTGAGTGCCGCTGCCATCCGCGATCATGGTCAGCTGCTCGTGCAGGTCTTGCCACATCGCATCCATATCCTTGTGGTCCTGCAGGATCACCGGCGCCAGCGCCTGCAGGGTGGCGGCGTCTTCGCCCTGGGCGACCGCGCGCAGCATCGGGATCAGGTCCTGCTCCTCGTCGTCGTGGTGCAGGTGGGCGGCTTTCTCGAAATACTTCAGCACCGCGCTGGCGGCCTGGCGCGCCTGCTGGTCGGCACCATGCCCGGGCAGGTGGGCCAGCAGTTTTTCCAGGGTGGCAAGCTGCTTGCGGATGCGTCCATGGCAATGCTTGAGCACGGCGACCGGCTGGTCGAAATCGGGGGCGGGATCTGGGAGGAGCTCGTTCATGATGTGTTGTTGCGGACGCTTAATGAGAGTGAAAATTTGATTGACTGAAAGTTATTTTAGGGCAATGCTCGTCATTCCGTCCGGTAGAATAGTCCGATCATGACGACTATTTTTACCTCTCTCCTTGCGCCGGCTGAAGGGAAGGTCGACGCGTTCGCCGACGAAGTCGACTTCGGCCGCCGCTTCGGCGGCATTGCCCGCCTGTATGGCGAGCGTGCACTGGAACGCTTCCGTCAGGCGCACGTTTGCGTGATCGGCGTCGGCGGCGTCGGCTCGTGGATCGTCGAAGCCCTGGCCCGCAGCGCCATCGGCCGCCTGACCCTGATCGACCTCGACAACGTGGCCGAATCGAACATCAACCGCCAGATCCAGGCCCTGTCCTCGACTGTCGGCATGCCGAAGATCGAGGCGCTCAAAGCACGCATCGCGCTGATCAATCCGTATTGCGAAGTCGAGCTGATCGAAGACTTCATCGATCCGGACAACATCCCGCAGATGGTCGGCACCGGCAGATTCGACTACGTGTTCGATGCCATCGACAGCGTCAAGGCCAAGGCCGCCCTGATCGCCCACTGCCGCGACCATGCGATTCCGCTGATCGTCATCGGCGGCGCCGGCGGTCAGCTCGATCCGACGAAAATCGAGGTGCGCGACCTTGCCCGTACCGAGCAGGAGCCGCTGCTGAAGAAGGTGCGCAAGATCCTGCGCGCCCAGTATGGCTTCGCGCGCGGCGAGAAGAACAAGTACCACATCGACGCCGTGTTCTCGATGGAGCCCTTGCGCTATCCGGAAGCCGGCGACGCCTGCGAGATCGATGCCAACAGCATCACCGGCCTGAACTGCGCCGGCTTCGGTTCCAGCATGGTCGTGACCGCGACCTTCGGCATGGTCGCCGCTGGCCACATGTTGCGCAAGCTGGCGGAAGCGGCGAATGCCGTCCCGCTCGGCGTGCCGGCGCGCGTGGCCGATCCGGCGCCCGCCGCCAACGATGCTGTGCAAGCGGAAGAGGCCTTGTTATCATAGGTTCAGTTATTTACTGAACCATGAAAGAGGCTCCATGATCCGTCGTATCGCCTTCCTGAGCCTGCTGCTGGCGGCAAGCACCGCCGGCGCGCAGGACTCCACCCAGACCCAGGCCCAGACCACGGCCGCCAATCCCGGCAGCACCCAGCAGGCGACCGATATGCCGGCGCAGCCGAGCGTCCAGTCCACCGCGCCGCAGGTCCAGATCATCGACATCGTCGTCGGCAAGGGCAAGGAAGCCACGGTCGGCAGCACCGTCGTGGTCAACTATACCGGCTGGTTCTACAAGCCGATGGCAGCCAAGCAGCGCGGCCGCAAGTTCGACTCCTCGCTGAACCCCGGCCGCACGCCGCTCGATTTCCGCCTCGGCGCCGGCATGGTGATCAAGGGCTGGGAGCAGGGCGTGGCCGGCATGAAGGTGGGCGGCAAGCGCACCCTGATCATCCCGAGCGAGCTGGCCTACGGCAAACGCGGCTCGCCCGGCGGCATCCCGCCGGATTCGGACCTCATCTTCGACGTGGAACTGCTGGACGTTAAATAAGTCAACCACACAAGCTAACGCGGAGGATCACATGCGCATCGCGAACGACGTTACTGAACTGATCGGTAATACCCCACTGGTGCGCATTCGCCGCCTGGGTCGACATAACGGAGAAGGCGCCGGCGCGGACATCCTGGCCAAGCTCGAGTTCTACAACCCGGCCCACAGCGTCAAGGACCGGATCGGCCTGGCCATGATCGAGGCGGCCGAACAGGCCGGCAAGATCGGTCCCGGCACCGTCATCGTCGAACCCACCAGCGGCAACACCGGGATCGCGCTGGCGATGGTCTGTGCGGCGCGCGGCTACCGCTGCCGGCTGGTCATGCCCGAGACCATGAGCAATGAGCGCCGCATGCTGCTGCGTGCCTATGGCGCCGAGCTGGTGCTCACTCCAGGTCCGGAAGGCATGCTCGGTGCGATCCGCCGCGCCGAGGAGATCGTCGCCTCCGATCCGAATTGCTTCATGCCGCAGCAGTTCAACAATCCCGCCAACCCGGAAATCCACCGCCGCACGACGGCCGAGGAAATCTGGCGCGACACCGACGGCAAGGTCGACATCCTGGTGGCCGGGGTCGGCACCGGCGGCACCATCACCGGCGTGGCCGAGGTGATCAAGGCGCGCAAGCCGGGCTTCCAGGCCATCGCCGTGGAGCCGGAAGCCTCGCCGATCCTGTCGAAGGGCACCAAGGGCCCGCACCCGATCCAGGGCATCGGCGCCGGCTTCGTGCCGGAAGTGCTGAATACGGCAATCTACGACGAGGTCATCGCCGTCAAGAACGACGACGCCTTCGAGACCGCGCGCGCGGCCGCCCGCGAGGAGGGCCTGCTGGTCGGGATCTCGTCCGGCGCGGCGCTGTGGGCCGCGATGCAGGTGGCGAAGCGGCCGGAGAATGCGGGCAAGCTGATCGTCACCATCATTCCGTCGTTCGGCGAGCGGTATCTGAGCACGGCTCTTTACGCGAACCTGGCCGGCTGACGTGTGCGTGGGCACTGCATTTCAGGCCACTGGCCTGAAATGCCCCACCATGAACGTTCAGTGCGCGTGCCCCGCGTGGGCATGCCCGTGATCATGAGCGTGGTCGTGGTCGTGATCATGATCATCGCCGTGCGCATCATGCAGCGCGCAGCTGCTGTGCTTCGTCGTCCCTTGTTCCACCTGCAGCGTGCAGTGGTGGATCGAAAAATCCTCGCGCAGGTGCTCGACGATATGGTCGATGGCTTCGTCGCCCGGATACCCGCCCGGCATCACCAGGTGGGCGGTCAGTGCCGTCTCGGTGGTGCTCATCGCCCAGATGTGCACGTCGTGCACCTCGGTGACGCCGGTCTGCGCGGCCAGGAAGGCCGTGACCCGGGTCGCGTCCACGCTGGCCGGCACGCCCGCCAGCACCAGCTGCAGCGATTCCTTCGTCAGCGACCAGGTGCCGGCCACGATGATCACCACGATCACCAGGCTGACCGCCGGGTCGAGCCAGGTCCAGCCGGTGGCCATCACGACCAGGCCCGCCACCACCACGCCCAGCGACAGCGCGGCGTCGGCCGCCATGTGCAGGTAGGCGCCGCGCACGTTGATGTCGTCCTTGCTGCCGGCCATGAACAGCCAGGCCGAGAAACCGTTGACCAGGACCCCGACGCCGGCCACGATCGACACCGTGGTGCCGGCCACTTCCTGCGGATGGGCGAAGCGCAGCACGGCTTCCCAGGCGATGGCGCCGCAGGCCACCATCAGCAGCAGGGCGTTGAACAGCGCCGCCAGGATCGACGAGCCGCGCAGGCCGTAGGTGAAGCGGCGTGTCGGCGCACTTTTCGCCAGCAGCGCCGCGCCCCAGGCCAGCACGAGGCCCAGCACGTCGGACAGGTTGTGGCCGGCGTCGGCCATCAGCGCGGTCGAATTCGCGATGAAGCCGTAGACGAATTCGATCACGACGAAGCCCGCATTGAGGATGATGGCCAGCATGAAGGCGCGACCGGCGTCGGCCGGGGCCGGGTGGTGGTGACCGTGGCCGTGGCCATGGTCGTGATGGTGGTGGAGGCTCATGTGTCCAGTCCTGTTGCAGATTCGGGTTCGGCGATGTGTTCGAACATGTTGGCGAGCAGGCCGCTGATGTGGGCATCGGCGGCCGTGTAGAACACCTGCTTGCCCTGGCGCTCGGCCTTGACGATGCGGGCCGCGCGCAGCAGGCGCAGGTGGTGGCTGACCAGGGAGCTGGACAGCGCAAGCGTGGTCGCGATGTCGCCCACCGCGATCGGCTGCGCCAGGCAGGCCAGCACGATGCGCAGCCGGGTCGGGTCGCCCAGCAGGTGGAACAGGTCGGCGAGTTCGTCGACCAGGTTGTCGAGGTCGGGTGGAGTGCTCATGATTAACATGTGAAGAACTGTTCACATGTTAATCGCGGAAGGCTTGCCGGCGCAAGCCTTATCTGTCCGATTGCCTCATTGGCGCCGCAGCAGCGCGTCCATCTGGTCGAGCGTGACAACCTTGACGAGGCCCTGGTCGGCCCGCGCCCGCAGCGTGGCGCACATGTTTTCCAGGTTGGCTGTGGTGGCGCCGTCGACCATGTGGTGGTAGGAACAGCCGCAGGCGTGCTGGGCGATGCCCTCGTCGATGTAGCTCACGATGTCGCTGATCGACGGACGGATGGTATTGTCGGTCTGGATGCAATCCGTCTGTGCCAGCCATCCGCCGGGCGTGTTCGCGATGGCGGACAGTCCGCCGCCGGTCGGGTAGCCGACTGCGAAGGTGTGTGCGTGCGCCGACGCGCCGCGGATCCATTTCAGGCCGCTGCGCAGGCATGCCGAGCGCACGTAGATGTCGGCGCCGCCCTGCGGCAAGGCGAAGTACTTGCCGCCGGTCGGGATGCCGAGTGCCTGGACTCCGGCGATCCCGGCCATGATGTCCTTGTAGATCGCGCTGTCGTCCGGGGCGGAGCCCGCATAGCGGTATTGGCCAAGCCCGGTCCAGTCGGCCCTGACTTTCACGGTGGCGTTCAGGCTGCCCTGGTCGCTTGCGAAGGTGGCGGTGGCCGGACTGGGAATGCTCTGGCAATAATAGGTGATGCCAGGGACGAAACCGGACGGCGCGTCGTCGGTGAACACGATCGGCATGTTCACCAGGAAGCGGTGCGGATTCTCGAAGCTCACCACGTTGCTGCCCGCCGCAGCCTTGATGGCACGGCGCCGGAACGATGCGTTCAGGCCCCAGGCCCGCACATACTGGGCGGGCAGGAAATCGACCGGATTGCTCAGGAAGTAGCCGTAGGGACCCAGCAGGCGCAGGCCGGCGTTCTCGGCGCTGGAAGGATGGGTATTCGAATGCGAGCCGATGGACCAGCCCTCGGCGTACATCGCCTTGGCGTCGGCGGCGCTCAAGAATTTGTTCGGGTGGCTGCCGTAACCGTAGACCCCCATGGTGCCCAGCCAGCCCGGCACCAGGAACACGCTGCCCTTGAAGCCGTAGCTTTCGACGATCTGCTGCCCGCTGCGCTGCGGACCGTCGGCGAGGCTGAACGGGGCCGAGCCGGCAAAGCCGCTGCTGGCGACTCCGGTCGACAGCGTCGCATCGGTCGCGAGCGTAAAGGTATTCCGCGCCGGAACCGTCCGTACCCAGTAGCGCACTCCCGGCGCCAGGCCGGTCGGCGCAACCGTCGGGAAGATGATCGACGCGCCGACCGCCACCGTATCCTGACCGTCAGTGACGAACACGCCGTTGTCGCTGCTGGTGACGCGGTAGCCGGACATGTCGGGAGGCGGCGCCGCATTGCGCTGCGAATCGAAGCCGTCGTCGAAGGTGATCAGGAACAGCGGCTGGCCCGGCACGCCGGCGTAGATGTCGCCGAACAGCAGGTAATCGTCCGGTTGCCACGGCCCCTCGGGCGTGTCGTCCTGCTGCTCGAGGCGCACCGCGCCGACCGCGTCATGGCCGAGATCCCAGGTCGACGATGCCTGTTGGCTTGGCGACATGGTGAGCAGGATCCATCGGTCAAGCGGGTCGACCGCACAGTTCCATTGGACCAGGTGTTTCGTGGTGGCATCGAACAGGCGCAGCCGGAAAGTAAGCGTGCGCTTGCCGGGGTTGCGCGCCCAGATCGCCACCGTGAAACCCGTTTGCGTACTGGACGGCACATAGCCCTGCGCCGTCGCCAGCACGCTTTGCTGGGCGGTGGTCGGCGTCTGGGCCCAGCCGAGACGGAGAGCCTTGCTGGATGGCATGGCCGATGGCTGGTCGCTCGCGACCAGTTGCACGTTGCCGCTGGACTGCAGTGCACCGGACCAGT